>NZ_JBSGXB010000071.1:0-27589 GCF_053609185.1 Streptomyces sp. NPDC054956
AGCACGTACGTCGACCCCTCCTCGTGGGGGAGCCGCTCGGGCCCGGCGGGCCCGAGCACCCCGATCTCCCCGCCCCACGCGCGCCACCCCCGCGCGGCGTACAGCGCGGCGCCGTCCTCGGACGCGCTGAGCGCCCCGAGCAGGTACGCCCGCGCGATGATCCCCTCCAGCGACTCCATGACCACCCCGCCGAGCCCGCACCGCCGCCGGTCGGCCCGCACGGCCACCGCCTCGACGTACCCGGTGCGCAGGGCCCGCCCCGCGTGCACGACCCGCCGCTGCACGACGCTCCCGTGCGCGACGAGCTCCTCGCCCTCGTACGCCGTCACGTGCATCCCGCCGAGCGCGTGCTCGAAGTCCTCGTCCCCGAAGTCCCCTCCGAAGGCCCCGTCGAGCAACTCCCGCACCCGCCGCAACTCCCAGTCGTGCACCTGCGAGGTATGCCGCACGAACACGGCCCGCCTGACGTTCATGCCGCGTCCTCGGCCCGTGCGTCCCAGTCGCCCATGGCGGGACCGTACCAAGTGGGGTTTGCCGGCGGTGGTTCCCGCAATGCGGACGGCCGGCGGCGTCCATCGGCCGTTTTCGGCCGACGTGGGGCTGGCGGTCTGGACCATTGGCTCGGCAGACTCGGCGCATGTCGCCCGATACCCAGCAGTGGACGCCGATCCACGGCCAGCCCTACCGTCCCACCGCCTACCGGCCCGAGCGGATGCCGAGCGCGGAATCCCTCGCGCGCGCCGCCGAATTGCGTACGCGGATGGACGAGCGCAGGACCGTACGCCACTTCTCCACCGACCCGGTCCCCGAGCAGGTCGTCCTGGACGCCATCGCGTGCGCCGCGACCGCGCCCTCCGGGGCGCACCAGCAGCCGTGGACCTTCGTCCTGGTCAAGGACCCCGCCGTGCGGGAGCGGATCCGCGCGGCCGCCGAGCAGGAGGAGGAGCTCTCGTACGACGGCCGCCTCGGCGACGAGTGGCTCGCGGCGCTGCGGCCCCTCGGCACGGACGCGGTGAAGACCCACCTCACCGACGCCCCGGCCCTGATCGTGGTCTTCCAGCAGCGCTACTGGCTCGGCGACGACGGCACGAAGCACAAGCACTACTACGTCGACGAGTCGGTCGGCATCGCGGTCGGCATGCTCCTGTCCGCCCTCCACCTGTCCGGCCTGGCCGCGCTGATCCACACGCCGAGCCCGATGCGCTTCCTCTCGCACGTCCTGAACCGCCCCGAGAACGAGAAGGCCTTCGCGGTCATCCCGGTCGGCTACCCCGCGGCCGACTGCGAGGTCCCGGACCTGGTCCGCAAGTCCCTGGACCAGGTCATGGTGGAGGTGTAGCGCGGGGCTACGGTGGGACCTCGTACAAGATCCACTACGGGAGGTCCCCCCTTGCTCCGCATCCGCTACGAGGTCAACGGCGGTCCCGAAGTCCTGTTCGCCGAGGACGCCGCCGTGCCCGCTCCGGGGCCGGGCGAGGTGCTCGTGCGGACCGAGGCCGTCGGGGTGACCCTGCCCACCGTCCGCAAGGTCCGCGAGGGCACCGGGCCGATGCCCTTCGGCGGCGAGGTCGCCGGGCGGATCACCGCCACCGGCGAGGGGGTCACCGCGTTCTCCGTCGGCGACCGCGTCACCGGACTGTGCTTCGCCGACGCGTACGCCGAGTTCGCGGTCCTGAACACCGCGATGACCTCCCGCATCCCGGACGGCGCGAGCGCCGTCGAGGCGGTCGCCCTGGTCCGCAGCGGGCTGGTCGCGCGCGGCGCCCACGAGGCCGCGCGCGCCGAGCCCGGGGAGTCGGTCCTGGTCACGGCCGCCGCCAGCGCCGTGGGGACGCTCGCCCTGCAGTTGGCCAGGGCCGGCGGGGCGGACCGCGTCGTCGCCGCCGTCAGCAGCGCCGACAAGGCGGAGTTCGTACGGGGCCTGGGCGCGGACGAGGTCGTCCTGTACGAGGACGCCGACTGGGGAGCCCCGTACGACGTGATCCTCGACGGAGTCGGCGGCGACCTCCTCGGCCCCGCCGTACGGGCGCTGGCGACCGGCGGCCGGCTGGTGGCCTTCGGCTCCGGCGGCGGCACGGTCGACGCGTACGAGCTCCTGGTCCGCGGCGCCTCGGTGATCGGCTTCCAGATGCGGGCCATCGCCACCGGCCGGCCCGAGCTGTACGAGCGCTGGCGGCGCGAACTGTGGGAACTGCGCGACGCGGGCACCCTGCGCACCGCCGTGCACGAGGAGATCCCCCTGGCCGAGGCGGCCCGGGCGCACGCCGTCATCGAGCAGCGCCGCAACCTGGGCAAGGTCGTGCTCGTCCCTTAGCCCGCACCCGCCCGGAAATGGAAACCGCCCCCGCTCCGGAATTGGGGGTACCGGAGCGGGGGCGGGGTTCTGAGGGACCGGGAAGGTCAGCCCATGTGGGGGTAGCCGTACTCGGTCGGGGCGACCAGGGTCTCCTTGATGGAGCGGGTCGAGGTCCAGCGCATCAGGTTCGACGCGGCGCCGGCCTTGTCGTTGGTGCCGGACGCGCGGCCGCCGCCGAAGGGCTGCTGGCCGACGACGGCGCCGGTCGACTTGTCGTTGATGTAGAAGTTGCCCGCCGCGAAGCGGAGCTTCTCCATCGCGTCCGCGGCCGCGTAGCGGTCGCCGGCGATGATCGAGCCGGTCAGGGCGTACGCCGAGACGGACTCCATCTGCGCGAGCATCGCGTCGAAGTCGGCGTCCTCGTAGACGTGGATCGCCAGGATCGGGCCGAAGTACTCGGTCGTGAAGACCTCGTTCTCCGGGTCGGTGCACGCGATGACGGTCGGGCGGACGAAGTAGCCCTCCGAGTCGTCGTACGTGCCGCCCGCGACGATCTCGCAGGTCGGGTCGGCCTTCGCACGGTCGATCGCGGCCTTGTTCTTGGCGAACGAGCGCTCGTCGATGACGGCACCGATGAAGTTGGTCAGGTCGCGGACGTCACCCATGGAGATGCCGTCGACCTCGGCCGCGAAGGCCTCCTTGAAGCCGTCGTTCCAGATCGAGGCCGGAACGTAGGCGCGCGAGGAGGCCGAGCACTTCTGGCCCTGGTACTCGAAGGAGCCGCGGGTCAGCGCGGTCTTCAGGATCGCGCGGTCCGCGGACGGGTGCGCGACGACGAAGTCCTTGCCGCCGGTCTCGCCGACCAGGCGCGGGTAGGACTTGTACGTCTCGATGTTGTTGCCAACCGTCTTCCACAGGTACTGGAAGGTCTTGGTCGAGCCGGTGAAGTGGATGCCGGCCAGCTCGGGGTGGTTCAGGGCCACCTCGGAGACGGCGATTCCGTCGCCCGTCACCAGGTTGATGACGCCCTTGGGCAGGCCGGCCTCCTCCAGGAGCTCCATGAGGAGGACCGCGGAGTGGGTCTGCGTCGGGGACGGCTTCCACACGACCACGTTGCCCATCAGGGCGGGGGCGGTCGGCAGGTTGCCGGCGATGGCCGTGAAGTTGAACGGCGTGATCGCGTAGACGAAGCCCTCGAGCGGGCGGTGGTCGCTGCGGTTCCACACGCCGGCGGAGTTGGCGACCGGCTGCTCGGCCAGGATCTGGCGGGCGAAGTGGACGTTGAAGCGCCAGAAGTCGACGAGCTCGCACGGGGTGTCGATCTCGGCCTGCTGCGCGGTCTTCGACTGGCCCAGCATCGTGGACGCGGCCAGCTTCTCGCGCCACGGGCCCGACAGCAGCTCGGCGGCGCGCAGGATGATCGCGGCGCGGTCGTCGAAGGACATCGAGCGCCAGGCCGGGGCGGCGGCCAGGGCGGCGTCGACGGCCTCCTGCGCGTCGGCCTGCGTGGCGTTCGCGTAGGTGCCGATGACCGACTTGTGGTCGTGCGGCTGCACGACGTCGAAGCGCTCGCCGCCGCCCATCCGCTTGACCCCGTTGATGGTCATCGGGAGGTCGATCGGGTTCTCGGACAGCTGCTTGAGCTGCGTCTCGAGGCGTGCGCGCTCCGGGGTGCCGGGGGCGTACGAGTGGACCGGCTCGTTGACCGGCACGGGGACCTGGGTTACAGCGTCCATGATGCGGGGTGCTCCTTGAGCTAGGGGGACTAGTTCTTGGTGATCATCGAGCGGAGGAAGAAGAGGAGGTTGGCGGGCTTCTCCGCGAGGCGCCGCATGAAGTAGCCGTACCAGTCGGTCCCGTACGCCGTGTAGACGCGCATCCGGTGGCCCTCGGCGGCCAGCCGCAGGTGCTCCTCGCCGCGGATGCCGTAGAGCATCTGGAACTCGTACTCGTCGAGCTTGCGGCCGGCCTTGCGGGCGAGTTCCTGGGCGATGGCGATCAGCCGCGGGTCGTGCGACCCGATCATCGGGTAGCCCTCGCCCTCCATCAGGATCTTCATGATGCGGACGTAGCTCAGGTCGATCTCGGCCTTGTCCTGGTACGCGACCTCGGCGGGCTCCTTGTAGGCGCCCTTCACGATCCGTACGCGGCTGCCGGCGTCGGCCAGCCGGCGGGCGTCGGCCTCGGTGCGGAAGAGGTACGCCTGGATCACGCAGCCGGTCTGCGGGAAGTCGCGGCGCAGCTCCTCGTGGATGGCGAACATCGAGTCGAGGGTGGTGTGGTCCTCGGCGTCCAGGGTGACGGTGGTGCCGATGGCGGCGGCGGCCTCGACGACCGGGCGGACGTTGGCGAGGGCGAGCTCGTGGCCGCCTTCCAGCGCCTGCCCGAACATCGACAGCTTCACGGACATCTCGACGGTCTCGCCGAGGCCCAGGTGCGCCAGCTGCTCGATGAGCTGCAGGTACGCGTCGCGCGCGGCGTGCGACTGCTCCACGGTGGTGATGTCCTCGCCGACGACGTCGAGGGTCACCTCCAGGCCCTTGCCCGTGAGGTCCTCGACGATCGGGATGACCTGGTCGACCGTCTCACCGGGGATGAACCGGTTCACCACGGGCTTGGTCACCGGGGCGGCAGAGACGATTCGGCGCATCTTGTCGCTGCGCGAAGCGGCGAGGATCGCGGGACCCAGCACGGGGCACCTCCAACGGGTGGCAGAAGCAGACATACGACCCGCGCCGGGACGACGGAGGCCATAAGGAAAACGCAAGTAAAACCACCGTGAAACCTAGGGATCTCCACGATCCTCTGCCATCGACAGCTGTCACGCATCCGTGGCCGGGATCTCATACATCTGTCTGAAGAGCCGGTCCGGAGGTGGGAGAATGTCCGGGTGAAGGGCGATTACCAGGACCTGGTGGACGAGATCTCGGCGCTGCTCGGCGCTCCGGCGACGCTGGAGAACCGGGACTTCCGCCTCATCGCCTTCGGGGCGCACGACAGCGACGACGACCTCGCGATGGACCCCGTACGGACCCGCTCGATCCTCACCCGCCAGTCGACGGCGGCCGTCCGCTCCTGGTTCGAGTCCTTCGGCATCGCCCGCGCCACCGGACCCGTACGCATCCCCGCGACCCCCGAGGCCGGGGTCTTCCGGGGCCGGATCTGCCTGCCGGTGCGCTTCCGCGGGATCGTCCAGGGCTACGTGTGGCTGCTCGACCAGGACCCCGGCCCCGACGCGCAGGCGCTGGCCGCGGCCATGGAGGTGGCCCAGCGGATCGGGGTCCTCCTCGCGGAAGAGGCCAGGGCGGGGGCCGACCTGTCGCGGGAGTTCCGCGCGGTGCTCACCGCCGGGCGGGGCTGGCAGCAGGACATGGCGGTGGCCGCGCTGCGGGTGGCGCTCGGTCCGGGAGCCGACGGGCCGCACGCGGCCGTCTGTGTGAGCCCGTGGACCGGCGAGGCCCCGGCTTCGGTCCCGGGAGCGGCGGCGGTGTGCGTGGTCCCCTGGCGGGGGGCGCGCGAGGAGGAGCCCCGTCCCGGCGGCGGCCCGGCCGGGCAGGCGGGGCAGGCCGGGCAGTCGCTGGCGGTCCTGGTCCGGCTCCGCGGGGCGGACGCCCTGGCTCCGGCGATGACCGCGGTCTCCCGCCTCCTCCCCCGCGCGCCGGCGGCCCCGGGCGGGACGGGCTCCGGCGACTCCGCGCCCGTCTCCCCCGGCTCCGCGAAGGGCGGCCCGTACGCCGCCGGTGGCGGACACCCGGGCGGGGTCACCGCCGGGGTCTCCGATCCCGTACGGGCGCTCACCGGGCTGCCCGAGGCCTGGCGGCAGGCCACCGCCGCCGCCCGGGCCGCCGCCGCCGGGCCCCGGCTCGGGAAGGTCGCTCAGTGGTCCGGGATCGGGCCCTACCGGATGCTGGCGGCCGTGGCCGAGGAGGCCCTCGACGATCCGGCCACCCGCGCCCTGCTCGGCCCCGCCCACCCCGAACTGGCCCGGACCGCCGAGGTGTTCCTGGACTGCGCGGGCCAGGCGGGCCGGGCGGCGGCGGCGCTGGGCATTCACCGCCAGACCCTGTACTACCGCCTCGGCCGGGTGGAGCAGCTGACCGGCCTCGACCTGGACGAGGGCGAGGACCGGCTGCTCCTCCACATGTCCCTCAAGGCGGCCCGCCTGCACGGCTGACAGGGCGGGCACGGCCGGCACGGTCAGACGGGTGGCATCAGATCGCTCTCGCTGACGGTGTAGGTCAGCGGGGGGTAGGTGAAGTCCGTTTCCTTGTTCTCCCGGCGCCGCAGTCGGTAGAACTCCTGACTCTGCTCCTCGTCGGCCGCCGTGAGGCGCGCCCCCTGCGGGAGGTACGCGTGCCCGTCGCGAAACCGGACGAAGGTCTTCGACGTGCGGAACGTCAGGCCCAGCCATTCGTTGTCCGCCGCCCGACCGGGCGCGTCCAGCACGATCTTGTGCCGGAGCCGCCGATTCGATGCGACGGAGAACGCGACGACGCCGTGGTGGACGAGAGGGATCTCGAACTTCTCACCACCGGGATCCTTCGACTCGAAGATCAGCTTCCTCGGCGGCCCCTCTTCGGGATGCCGATAGCAGGAGAAGACGGCGATGAACGACCCGTCGGCCAGATCGAGGGCTTGGTCGCAATGGGCGCCCATGGTGGTGTAGGCGTTCGTGTAGCTCTCGATGAGCGCGTTGTTGAAGCCGGCCGCAAGCGCCGCGCGTTCCTGGATCAGCCGCGCCAGCCGTTCGTGCACCGCCCGGAAGTGCTGCGTGGGACTGCCGTACCGAGTGGTGGTACGGACGAGGGGCACACCGCCCGCCCCGTCGGTCCTGGCGAGCACGGCGCCTCGCCGGCCCTTTCCCACGTCTTCCCAACGAGCCGACGCGGACAGCTCGGCGAAGAGGTTCTCCTCGGCCGGCAGGGCACACGAGACGATCTCGTCCGAGAACTCAGACCCGGGGGGCAACGTAGTCTCCCGTGTTCATGCTGAAGAGGAACCGGTCGCCGTAGTCGATGAAGGACGAGGTCCTGTTCTCCTCGGCGTACAGCCTGCGCAGCTCGTCCGTTCCGTCCGGTGTGGGCGGACCCAGCTCCACCAGCTCTCCGCCCGCCTTGAGGAACGTCCGGTCGTTCTTGTGAACGGCTTCGGCGCTCGAACAGCGCACCACGTATCCCAGGCGCGTCGGGAGCAGCTCGGCGTCCAGCCCGGAGGGCCGGATCTCGTGCGTGTACAGGCGGTTGGTGGACAGCGGCATGAAGAACACGGAGCCGGGATAGAGGGTCAGGGTGAAGTGCGCGGGAAGCGCGAGCCCGTCGCGCTCCTCGACCGCATCCTTGAGGCGGAAGTGGAGTCTCGTCAGCCCGCTGGCACCCTTCACGCCGTAGTCGAAGGCGTCCTCGGCCAGGGGCCGCAGCTCGTCGAGCCGGTCGTAGAACGTGCAGAAGGCCATGACGCCATTGACGGGCATGTCCTTGGTCTTGTCGGCGTGGGCCGAGATCTTGGCCTTGGACTGCTTGCGCCCGGCCGTGGCGAGGGTGTTGTGGTAGATCTGGGCGAGGACGTGATTGAGCGGCGCCTGGTTCCGGAAAACGGCGGCGGCCTCGCGGTTGAGATCCTCGACGATGCGCGTGTCGGTCGGGCCGAAGTTCTCGGTCGGCCCCGAGAGGTTCGTGGAGCACCGGAGCAGACGGAAATGCAGTTCGTCACCGTTCGGGGTGACGGGCGTCAGATAGATCCCGCTGCGATGGGCCGTTCCGGGCTTGTTCGACTCCGTCAGGGACTGGAACGCGTGCTCCGCGCCGATCCGTCCGAAGTGATCGGCGTCGAGCCCGAAGAAGCGGCGGTAGTACACGCCGACACCGTGGACGCGCAGGGGAACCCGGCCGAGGCCGACGAGGGCCCACGGCGCGTCGACGTCCTCGTCGTAGCCGTGCGACAGCTCCCGGACGACGAACACCCGGGCAGCGGCGCGCAGCCGGTCGCCACTGATCCCGGATACGTCGCCACAGAGGTAGACGGTCTTGTGCGCGAGGTCGGGCGCACCGGAGTCAAGGTCCTCCGGCGTGATGACGGACCCGAAGAAGTCCCTGATCGCGTCGTGGTCGTGCAGGGTCGAGGGTGCCACCAGGATGTTGTCCGCATCCTCGACACGGGCTTCTTCGGGCTCTGTTGCGTACATCAGACGGTTCCTGTCCTTCGCGGACTCGATCAGGGCGCGGGAGAGTGCGGCAGCTGCCCGGCCGCCTCGACCTCGTCGAGCAGGGCTGCCGCGACCGCTCGTACGTTCTCGTCCACATCGGCCTTGCCCACGTTGTAGCGCAGGTGCGGCAGCAGCCCGGGGTCCTTGGCCAGCCTCTTGCGGACGTCGGCGACCGCGTCGACCGCCTCGGCGACCGGGCGACCGGAGGCGGCCACCGTGCGGGCGTGATCCGTGAGCGCGCCGGTGAGGCCGCCGAGCCGGGCCGACCTGCGCAGCCCCAGCTCGCCGCGCCCCTCGGGCTCGCCGGCTGCCCGCTGGGCGCGCTCGGCTTCCGCTCGTTCCCTCATGACGGCCGCCTCGGCGGTCGAGGCGTTCCACTTGGTCTTGAACTCGCCCGCCGCTTTCTTCATCCGCTTGACCACCCACAGGGCCCCGACGCAGGCGACGGCCACCAGGCACAGCGTCTCCGGGAGGCCGACGGCAGCGCCGTGGGCCTCCCAGTCCCTCATGTTGAGTCTGATCGCACCTATCGCGGTGAACGTCATGCCGGTCGCCCACAGCGAGGGTGCGTTCTCCAGATGGCGCTTGGCGATGAGGTAGGCGATGTGACTCGCGGCGGCTCCGGCGAGCACGAAGCCCCACGGGCCGAAGAGGGCTCCCAGCACCGAGCCGATCGCCGCCCAGAGGCCGATGAGTATCAGGACGTGTGTCTTGGCGTAGCGCATGGCGGCACACCTTCCGGTCGGGGAGGCCGCCCGCCCATGCCCTGGTGCTGATCGGGTCGTCTCCGTCGGCGGCGTTTCGCATGCTCACCGCTTCGAATCGCGCCGAATCTAGCAAGCGGCGCGTCGAAACCGCCAACGGAAAGGCAACGACGGTCGTTTGCGGCCGTGTTGCCCCAACCCCCGAGGTGGTGTCGTGCTGTTGGGCCTCCGGGCGGCCGGACGCCGCCGGCTCACCCGGTGATCCGGCCGCCCGCCACGTCCACCGTGATGCCGGTGAGCCAGGACGCGCCGTCGGAGGCGAGGAAGAGCGCGCAGGCGGCCACGTCGCCGGGGAGGCCGAGGCGGCCCAGCGGGTGGGTCCGCGCCAGCTGTTCGCGGATCTCGGGCGGGATCGCCCCGAGATTGCGCTCGGTCAGGATCGCCGACGGGGCGAGGCAGTTGACGCGGACCCCGCGCGGTCCGGCCTCCGTCGCCAGGTGCCGGGTCAGCATCACCAGGCCGGCGCCGGCGACCCCGTACGCGAGGTTCGCCCGGCTCGGCTGGCGGCCCGCCGCCGAGGACATGGTGATCACGCTGCCGCGGCCGCGCTCCAGCATCCCGGGCAGGAAGGTCCGTACGGTCAGGAAGGCCGAGGTGAGGTCCGCGTCGAGGACCTCGTGCCAGCGCTCCTCGGTGAGTTCGGTGGTGGGGACGGGCCGGCCCTGGCCGCCCGCGAAGGCGGCCAGTACGTCGGCCGGGCCCAGGTGCCGCTCCGTTTCCTCCCGGACCCGGGCCAGCGCCGCGGAGTCGGTGACGTCGGCGGTCACGGAGATCGCCGTACCGCCCTCGGCAGTGATCGCGCCGACCACGCCGGCCAGGGCCTCCTCGTCCCGGCCGACGACGCAGACCCGGGCCCCTTCGGCGGCGAAGGCGCGGGCGGTGGCGGCTCCGATGCCCCGGCTGCCGCCCGTCACGACGGCCACGCGGCCGCGCAGTTCGGGGTACCGGCCCGCGGTCGGAGCCGTCCGCTGCTCCGTCGCCGGGGCCGTCGTCGCGTCCGTCGTCGCGTCCGTCGTTGAGTTCGTCATCTCAACGCACCCCCGCCCGGCCGAGGTCGTGCCGGGTCCTCGGCAGCTTCACCGCGGCCCACACGAGCCAGGCGATCCCACCGAAGCGCAATACGGGCAGCAGGTACTGGAACCCGTCCACCACCAGTCCGAGCAGGGCCAGCATCCCCACGCCGGCGAGCACCAGCCCGGCCCACGCCAGCGGCCTGGGCAGCAGCCCGGCCACCAGCCCCGGTACGGCGACCCCCGCGAGCAGCAGCGCGAACATCGCGGAGTACGCGGGCCCGCCGGCGAAGAAGGACAGGTCGGCCAGGGCCCGCGCGAGGTCGGGCCCGGCGCTCTCCTGCAGCCGGGCCCCCGCCCACCCGGACATGGCGCTCAGCATCAGCGCGGCGGCGGCCAGCACCCCTCCGGCGAGGGTGATCGCCGATCCGGGGGCGGTGATGCCGAGGGCGCGCAGCCGCCGGTAGAGGACGGCGGCGATCAGGGCCATCGGAACGGCCGAGCCGAGCAGCAGGAAGGCGCCGAGCTCGGCGGTGGTGCGGTGGCCGGCGGCGTAGCGCAGGACCTCCAGGCCGGTGGCGTCGGGATGCGGGGTGGCCCGGTTCAGGACCACGTAGGCGATGGTCATTCCGGTCAGGGCCAGTACGGGTGCCAGCAGGGGCGGCCCGCTCTGGGGTCGTCGGCCGGTCCGGTCGGGGCGGTCGCCCGGTTCGGTCCGTTCCACGGGGGCAGGTGCGGCGGTCATGACGTTCTCGTCTCCTCGTCCGTACGATCCAGTCCGTTCCTTTCCAGAATGATTACACCTTGAAACGATTGTCAAGCTGTTACGGTTCCCCCATGGGAACGACTGATGACGGTGCCGGCTGCCCTCGCCCGCCGGGCGGCGTGGCCTTCCTGCTGGCCCAGCTCGGGGCGCACGCCGCCGAGCGGTTCGCCGAGCGGGTCTCCACCCTCGGCCTGACCCCCGCCCAGGCGGGGCTGCTGCGCCTGCTGGCCCGCTCCCCCGGCCGCAGCCAGCGCGAACTGGCCGACGTGCTCGGCATGCCGCCGAGCCGCTTCGTGGCCTTCGCCGACGATCTGGAGGCGCGCGGGCTCATCGAGCGGCGCCGCAATCCGGAGGACCGGCGGCTGTACGCGCTGTTCCTCGGCGACGCCGGGACCGACCTGCTGGCCGGCCTGCGCGAGGTGGCGACGGAGCACGAACAGCAGGTCTGCGAGCCCCTGTCGGGGAGCGAGCGGGAGCAACTGGCGGCGCTGCTGGGCCGGCTGGCCGAGGCCCAGGGCCTGACCCCGGGCGTCCACCCGGGCTACCGGTCGGTGCGCCCGGGCGGGGGCGGCGGCCCCGGCGGCGCCGGCGGCCCCCGCGGCCCGGGCGGCGGGCGGGGTCAGCGCCCAGTGGGTTCCGAGTAGGCGAGCGCCTCGCCGGAGGCCGCGTCGACCAGGACGCGGTTTCCGAGCGGCCGGGTCAGCGTCACCCGGACCTTGGCCTGGATCAGGATCGCCGCGCACCCCCCGCCCTTGGGGAGCTCCTTGCCGGGCAGGACGCGCCCGCCGAGCACCACCGTGTCGGCGCCTTCGAGGACTTCGACGGCGACCCCGCCGTCGCACGAGCCGTGTCCGGCGTCCACGGTGAAGGAGGTGCCGGCGGGGTCCGGAGCGCTGTGACCGGTGAGCGTGGAGACCCACGGGTCGCGGGGCTCCATGGGGCGGACCGGCGGCTCGGCCGGCCCGGCCCGGTCCAGGGCCACACGGGCGAGGGGCTCCCCGTACCCCTCCAGGTCGAAGAACCACACCGGGACCAGGGCCGGTCCGCGGCTGGTGTTCAGGGTCAGTTCGCCGAAGCGGGCGCCCGTGACGGTCAGCGGGCGGGCCCGGGCGGGCGCCTTTCCGGTCAGCGCCTCGTACGTGGAACTCGCGCTCAGCGCCGTGACGTCGAGGGTGCCGCCGTCGGACCAGCGGATCCGGGCGGGCCCGCCGCCCTGCGCGGGCAGTGCGCCGCGCAGGGCGAAGTTCCGCTCTTCGTAAGCGTTCTTGTCGTACCCGTCGTGGAAGGCGCCCGCCGGCAGCCGCACCGGGTCCTGGAGCAGGTGGAACCCCTCGCGCCACTCCTTCAGCGCCGCCGAGCCCTCCCAGGCCCGGGCCACCTCCGCCATCCGTGGCCCCAGGTCCGGGGCTGCGCCGCCCTGCGGCGGCGCGGCGCCGCTTCCGGCCGCCCCGCATCCGGTCTGCGCCAACACCCCGAGGAACACCGCCACCACCGTCACCGCACGCCTCACGACTCCCCCTCCGGTCGGGCCGATCCGGGGGTGGGACGGGGGCGCCGCGGCGGCGGTTCCGGCTCCGCTTACCCCGCGGCCGCGGCGTCGGCACCGGGCCCGGCGTCGGCGTCGGTCGCCGCCCCCGCGTCCACCTTCACCTTCGCCATCGCCTCCACCGCCCGCCGCATCCCCTCGGCGAGCTCCGCCGGCATCGCCGCCGACGCGGGATCGAAGAGCCACTGGAGCATGAAGCCGTTCAGCAGGGCCTGGTAGAACGCGCCGGTGGTCCGCAGGTCCTCCTCGGTCAGTTCCTCCTCGGGCACGCCGGTGAACATCGCCACCAGCCCCTTGCGCCCCTCCCCCTGCGAGGCGGCGAGCATCTCCCGCAGTTCCGGCAGCCCGTCCCGGGTCAGCGCGATCTCCATGCTGGCCCTCCAGACCGGGCCGGACTCCTCGTACCCCGAGTGGACCCCGTCCCACACCGAGCGGAAGCGCTCCAGCGAGCCCCCCTCCCCCTTCACCCCGGCCGTGAACTGGTCACCCCACTCCTGCATGACGGCGATGAACGCCTGCGTCAGGAGCGCGTCCTTGGAGCCGTAGTGGTAGCCGATCGAAGCCAGGTTCGCACCCGAGGCCTTGACGATGTCGCGGGCGGTCGTGCCCACGAAACCCTTCTCGACCAGGCACTTCTTGGCGCCTTCCAGCAAGTCTTCGCGATGTCCCATGCCCTCACGGTAGCCAAGACATCCGTACAGGACAACCGTTCCACACAACCGTCCCATACGGTCGTACTAGACAAGCGTTTATGACGCTTGTACATTGCTGCTCATGACGAACCCCGCAGCACGTCCCGCCGGTCGCCGGGAATGGATCGCCTTCACCGTTCTCGTGCTCCCCCTGCTCCTGGTCTCGATGGACGTCTCCGTCCTCTACTTCGCCATCCCGGCCATCACCCGGGAGCTCGAGCCCAGCTCCACCCAGCAGCTCTGGATCTTCGACAGCTACGCCTTCGCCCTCTCCGGCCTGCTGATCACGATGGGCTCGCTGGGCGACCGGATCGGCCGCCGCAAGCTGCTGCTGATCGGAGCGGCCGCCTTCGGACTGGCCTCGGTCGGCGCGGCCTACGCCACCAGCGCCGAGATGCTCATCGCCGCCCGCGTCCTGCTCGGCATCGGCGGCGCGACCCTGATGCCGTCCACGCTCGCCCTCGTCCGCAACCTCTTCCAGGACGACAAGCAGCGCGGCAAGGCCATCGCGATCTGGTCCGGCGCCATGACCGGCGGCATCGCCCTCGGCTCGGTGATGAGCGGCGTGATGCTGAACCACTTCTGGTGGGGCTCCGTCTTCCTGATCAACGTGCCCGCGATGCTGCTCCTGCTCGCCCTGGTCCCCGTGCTCGTCCCCGAGTTCAAGGACCCGGCCCCCGGCCGCTTCGACCTGCTGAGCGTGCCGCTGTCCATGGCCGCCGTACTGCCGGTGGTCTACGGGCTCAAGGAGATCGCCGCCGAGGGCTTCGCCCCGCTCCACGCCGGCTGCCTCGTCGTCGGCCTGGCCTTCGGGTACGCCTTCGTCCGCCGCCAGCGCACCCGTGACGACGCCATGGTCTCCCGGGCCCTCTTCCGGGGCCGCGGCTTCGGCGCCGGCATCGGCCTGAACACCGTCGCCGCCTTCGCCATGATGGGCTCGGCCTACTTCACCACCCAGTACCTGCAGTCGGTGCTCGGCATGGGCACCCTGGAGGCCGCCCTCTGGAGCCTGGCCCCCTCGGTCCTCATCGGCGCCGCCGCCCCGGTGAGCGCGGCCCTCGCCCAGAAGACCGACCGGGCCCACGTCATCGCGGGCGGCTTCGCCCTCGCCGCCGCCGGGTTCGCCCTGATCGGCCTGGTCGGCACCGACTCGCTGTGGCTGCTGCTGACCGGCGCCGGAGTCCTCGCCAGCGGCATCGTCACCGTGATGTCCCTGGTCTCCGACATGGCGCTCGGCGCCGCCCCCGCCGAGAAGGCCGGCTCGGCCGCCTCCCTGCTGGAGACCGGCCAGGAGTTCGGCGGCGCCCTCGGCATGGCCGTCCTGGGCAGCCTCGGCACCGCCGTCTACCGCTCCGACCTGGCCGGCTCGGACCCGGCCGTAAACGCAGTAATGCCGTCAGGCACACGGGAGACCCTGGGCGGAGCCGTGGCCACCGCGCAGCAGCTCGGCGGCGCAGCGGGGGACCAGGTCCTGGCACTGGCCAGGGAGGCCTTCGTGCACGGAATGCAGTACGCGGCCTGGGGCGGTGCGGCCCTGCTGCTCGCGGCGGCGCTGCTCGCCACGGCCCTGCTCCGGGGTCGCGGAGCCCAGGCTCCGGCCGCGGCGGAGCGGGCCGGGGCCGGCGAAGCCCTCGCGCGCTGAGCGACGTAAGAAGGCCGGAAGGGCGTGACACACGAAAGGGCCCGGGGGTTTCCCCCGGGCCCTTCGCGTACGTCGGGTACCGCGGTGTCAGCCGAGGCTGACCGTGCGGGCCGAGACGGCGCCGATCTCGGTGGAGATGTCCGCGAGGACGTTCACCGGGACCTCGGCGTCGACCGTGAGGACGACGAGCGCCTCGCCGCCCTCCTCGGCGCGGGCGACCTGCATGCCCGCGATGTTCAGGCCGGCCTCGCCGAGGATGCGGCCGACGGTGCCGACCACGCCCGGGCGGTCGGCGTAGCGCAGGACGACCATGTGGTCGGCGAGCGCCAGGTCCACGTCGTAGTCGCCGACGCCGACGATCTTCTGCAGGTGCTTCGGACCCACGAGCGTGCCGGAGACCGAGACCTCCTGGCCGTCCGACAGGGTGCCGCGGACGGTCACCACGTTGCGGTGGTCCGGGGACTCCGAGGAGGTGGTCAGGCGGACCTCGACACCGCGCTCCTGCGCGAAGAGCGGGGCGTTGACGTAGGAGACCGTCTCGTCGACGACGTCCTCGAAGACGCCCTTGAGCGCGGAGAGTTCGAGCACCTTGACGTCGTGCTGGGTGATCTCGCCGCAGACCTCGACGTCGAGGCGGACCGCGACCTCGCCCGCCAGCGCGGTGAAGATGCGGCCGAGCTTCTCGGCGAGCGGCAGGCCCGGACGCACGTCCTCGGCGATGACGCCGCCCTGGACGTTGACCGCGTCGGGCACGAGCTCGCCGGCGAGCGCGAGGCGCACCGACTTGGCGACCGAGACACCGGCCTTCTCCTGGGCCTCGTCCGTGGACGCGCCGAGGTGCGGGGTGCAGACGACCTGGTCGAGCTCGAACAGCGGGGAGTCCGTGCAGGGCTCCTTCGCGTACACGTCGAGGCCGGCGCCGGCGACGCGGCCCTCCTTGATGGCCGAGTACAGCGCGGCCTCGTCCACGATCCCGCCGCGGGCGGCGTTGACGATGCGGACCGACGGCTTCACCTTGTGCAGGGCCTCGTCCCCGATGAGACCGAGGGTCTCGGGGGTCTTGGGCAGGTGCACGGTGATGAAGTCGGCGACCTCGAGGAGCTCGTCCAGCGTCAGCATCTTGACGCCCATCTGGGCGGCGCGCGCGGGCTGCACGTAGGGGTCGTACGCGACGATCTTCATGCCGAAGGCCGACATGCGCTGGGCGACCAGGACGCCGATGCGGCCGAGGCCGACGACGCCGAGGGTCTTCTCGCTGAGCTCGACGCCCGTGTACTTGTTCCGCTTCCACTCACCGTTCTTCAGAGCGGTGTTGGCCTGCGGGATGTTGCGCGCGGTGGCGACGAGGAGGCCACAGGCCAGCTCGGCGGCCGTGACGATGTTGGAGGTCGGGGCGTTGACGACCATCACGCCGGCCTTGGTGGCGGCGGACACGTCGACGTTGTCCAGACCGACGCCCGCGCGGGCGACGACCTTCAGCTTCTTGGCGGCGGCGATGGCCTCGGCGTCCACCTTGGTGGCGGAGCGGACCAGGATCGCGTCGACGTCGACGATCGCGGGCAGCAGCTCGGCGCGGTCGGCACCGTTGACGTGCCGGATCTCGAAGTCGGGTCCGAGCGCGTCCACCGTGGCGGGCGACAGCTCTTCGGCGATGAGTACGACAGGTTTCGAGCTCACGTGGGTCCTCACAAGTCCAGTGCGGACGGCCGTCCCGACGGCCGCAGGCGGTGGAGGGGGTAGCCGCGTGGAAGACGCACGACACTGTGGGCCTGACGCGTTGTGTTGAGCAGTGTAGTGGCGGATCCGCTACGGAATTCCGCCTGTCCGGAAGGATCACCCTTCCGGGATTGGCCGGGGTGGACAAGCCGAACTATCGGATCGCTGTAATCCCCGGCTTCATTGCCCGGCTTCGCGGTACGACGGCGGGGCCGGGACGCGATGTCCCGGCCCCGTCGCGCGCGCGATCAGCTCTCGTCGTTGTCGACCCAGCTCATCAGCTTGCGCAGCTTCTTGCCGGTGGTCTCGAGCAGGTGCGCCTCGTCGGCCTTCTTGTACTCGTTGTACTTCGGCAGGCCCGCCTTGTACTCGGCCATCCAGGTGTTGGCGAACTCGCCGTTCTGGATCTCCGCGAGGACCTTCTTCATCTCGGCCTTGGTGGCGTCCGTGATGATGCGGGGACCGGTGATGTAGTCGCCCCACTCGGCGGTCTCGGAGACCGACCAGCGCATCTTCTCCAGGCCGCCCTCGTACATGAGGTCCACGATGAGCTTCAGCTCGTGCAGGCACTCGAAGTACGCGATCTCCGGCTGGTAGCCGGCCTCGGTCAGGGTCTCGAAACCGGCCTTGACCAGGGCGGAGGCACCACCGCAGAGGACGGCCTGCTCACCGAACAGGTCGGTCTCGGTCTCCTCGGTGAAGGTGGTCTTGATGACGCCGGCGCGGGTGCCGCCGATGCCGGCCGCGTACGAGAGCGCGAGCGCGAAGGCGGAGCCGGTGAAGTCCTGCTCGACGGCGGCGATGCAGGGCACGCCGCGGCCTTCCTCGTACTGACGGCGGACCAGGTGGCCCGGGCCCTTCGGGGCGACCAGGGCGACGTCCACGTTGGCCGGGGGCGTGATGAAGCCGTAGCGGACGTTGAAGCCGTGGCCGAAGAAGAGCGCGTCGCCCTCTTCCAGGTGCTGCTCGATCGACTCGGCGTAGATCTCGGCCTGGAGCGGGTCCGGGGTCAGGATCATGATGACGTTCGCCCAGGCGGCGGCCTCGGCGACGGGGAGGACCTTGAGACCCTGCTCCTCGGCCTTGGCCTTGGACTTGGAGCCCTCCTTCAGGCCGACGACGACGTCGACGCCGGAGTCACGGAGCGACAGCGCGTGGGCGTGGCCCTGGCTGCCGTAACCGATGACCGCGACCTTGCGGCCCTGGATGATGGACAGGTCGGCGTCGTTCTCGTAGAACAGCTCGGCCACTGGGATATCTCCTTGGTGCGCTGGTGTTGCTCCCACCGTACGGCGGGGAACGGAATACGTGGTTCTCGGTCTCGCCATACGAGCGAGCGAGCGGGGCGCTGACCGGGCCGCCCGGCGGCCCGGCCGGCTCAGGCGCTGCGGTCGAGCGCGCGCAGGCTGCGGTCCGTGATGGACCGGCCGCCGCGCCCTATGGCGATCGTGCCGGACTGGACGAGCTCCTTGATGCCGAAGGGCTCCAGCATCTTGAGCATCGCGCCCAGCTTGTCGCTGCCGCCGGTGGCCTCGATGGTGACGGCCTCCGGGGAGACGTCGACCGTCTTGGCACGGAACAACTGGACGATCTCGACGATCTGCGAGCGCGTCTCGTTGTCGGCGCGGACCTTCACCAGAACGAGCTCGCGCTCGATGGCGTTGTGCTGCTCCAGCTCGACGATCTTGAGCACGTTGACCAGCTTGTTGAGCTGCTTGGTCACCTGCTCCAGCGGGAGGTCCTCGACGTTCACGACGATGGTGATGCGCGAGATGTCGGGGTGCTCGGTGACACCGACCGCGAGGGAGTCGATGTTGAACCCTCGGCGGGAGAACAGCGCGGCGATCCGGGCGAGGATGCCGGGCGTGTTCTCGACCAGGACGGAGAGCGTGTGCTTGGACATGTGAGTCGTTCTCTCTCTCAGGCTCTCTCGGCTCAGTCGTCTTCGTTGTCGCCGAAGTCGGGACGGACGCCCCGGGCGGCCATGACCTCGTCGTTCGAGGTGCCGGCGGCGACCATCGGCCACACCATGGCGTCCTCGTGGACGATGAAGTCGACGACCACCGTACGGTCGTTGATCGCGTTGGCCTCGGCGATGACGCGGTCCAGGTCGGCCGGGTCCTCGCAGCGCAGGGCGACGCAGCCCATGGCCTCGGACAGCTTCACGAAGTCCGGGACGCGGGTGCCCTTGCGCGGGGCGACGGACTCGCCGAGCTGGGAGCCGACCGTCTCGTGGCCCGTCTCGTCCGCGTGCAGCACGGTGTTGGAGTAGCGCTGGTTGTAGAAGAGGGTCTGCCACTGGCGGACCATGCCCAGGGCGCCGTTGTTGATGATCGCGACCTTGATCGGGATGTTGTTCAGCGCGCAGGTGACCAGTTCCTGATTGGTCATCTGGAAGCAGCCGTCGCCGTCGATCGCCCAGACCGTGCGGTCCGGCATGCCGACCTTGGCGCCCATCGCGGCCGGGACCGCGTAGCCCATGGTTCCGGCGCCGCCGGAGTTCAGCCAGGTGCGGGGCTCCTCGTACTTGACGAAGTGCGAGGCCCACATCTGGTGCTGGCCGACGCCGGCCGCGTAGATGGTGTGCTCGGGCGCCATCTGGCCGATGCGCTCGATGACCTGCTGCGGGGACAGCATGTCCTCGGAGGGCTTCTCGTAGCCCAGCGGGTACGTGTCGCGCCAGCGGCTGAGGTCCTTCCACCAGGCGCTGTAGTCGCCGGCGTTGCCGTCGGTGTGCTCGGCCTGGACCGCCTGGATCAGGTCGGCGATGACCTCGCGGGCGTCACCGACGATCGGGACGTCGACGGCGCGGTTCTTGCCGATCTCGGCCGGGTCGATGTCCGCGTGGATGATCTTGGCGAACGGGGCGAAGCTGTCCAGCTTGCCGGTGACGCGGTCGTCGAAGCGGGTGCCGAGGGCGATCAGCAGGTCCGACTTCTGCAGGGCGGTGACGGCCGTGACCGCACCGTGCATGCCGGGCATGCCCACGTGCAGCGGGTGGCTGTCGGGGAAGGAGCCCAGCGCCATCAGCGTGGTGGTGACCGGGACCCCGGTCAGCTCGGCGAGGACCTTCAGCTCGGCGGTCGCGCCGGACTTCATGACGCCGCCGCCGACGTACAGGACCGGGCGCTTGGCCTGGCAGATGAGCTTGGCGGCCTCGCGGATCTGCTTGGCGTGCGGCTTGGTGACCGGCCGGTAGCCCGGGAGGTCCTGGGTGGGCGGCCACGAGAACGTGGTCTTCGCCTGCAGGGCGTCCTTGGCGATGTCGACCAGGACCGGGCCGGGGCGGCCGGTCGAGGCGATGTGGAAGGCCTCGGCGATCGTCCGCGGGATGTCCTCGGCCTTGGTGACCAGGAAGTTGTGCTTGGTGATCGGCATCGTGATGCCGACGATGTCCGCCTCCTGGAAGGCGTCGGTGCCGATCGCCTTGGAGGAGACCTGGCCGGTGATCGCGACGAGCGGGACGGAGTCCATGTGCGCGTCGGCGATCGGGGTGACCAGGTTGGTGGCGCCCGGGCCGGAGGTGGCCATACAGACGCCGACCTTGCCCGTGGCCTGCGCGTAGCCGGTGGCGGCGTGGCCGGCCCCCTGCTCGTGGCGGACCAGGATGTGACGGACCTTCTTGGAGTCCATCATCGGGTCGTAGGCCGGGAGGATGGCGCCGCCCGGGATGCCGAAGACGGTGTCGCACCCCACCTCTTCGAGAGAGCGGATGAGGGACTGCGCACCCGTGACGTGCTCAATCGCGGCGGACTGGTGTCCGCCGGTACGGGCCCGCGGCTGCGGATGGTGGGCCCCGGTGGCCTGCTCGGTCATCGGCATTCTCTTCTCGAAGCTGAGGGTTTTACGAGGAGGGTTTTACGAGATTCGACGTTGCCAGTGCAACAAAAAACCCCTCGTGCCGGGAGGCAAGCGAGGGGAGCGCGTCGGGTGCGTTGAGCGGGGACATGCTGGTCCCAGCTTCAGCCGACGCGCTTTCCAAGTACGAGAATTCGGGTGCGCATGGCATTGACCCTCCCTCCGGCGGGAGGGTGATGTCAAGCGGGTGGGACGGGCGTCTCATTATGTGAGCCTCTGTGGATGACCATCGAGCCCCCTGGGGAACCACCGGCCAATGCGGGTTGGGCCGCGCCGCCCGGTACAGGGAACGTACCTCGCACGAGCGCCCGGCGCAGCCTGTACTCGTCGAGAGGGCCGGAGAAGGCCATCCCCTGGCCGTGCGTACAGCCCATCGCACGCAGGGCCAGCACCTGCTCGGGCAGGTCAGCGCCCTCCGCCACCGACTGCATGCCGAGGTCGTTTGCGATCCGCAACAAACCTGCGGTGATCTTGTGGAGCCGGGGGGATTCCACGACGCCCTCGACCAGCCCCCGGTCGAGCTTGAGCATGTCCACGGGGAGCCTGCGCAGCGCGCTGATGGCCGCGTAACCGCTGCCGAAGCCGTCCAGGGCGATCAGGACCCCGAGCCGGCGCAGTGCCGCCAGGCGCCGCTCCAGGTCGTCGAAGGGCACCCTGGGGTCGGAGACGGCGAGCTCCAGGACGAGCGCCCCCGACGGCAGCCCGTTGCGCGTCAGCAGGGCCTCCACGGAGCCCAGCGGCATCGACCGGTCCAGCAGCCGCTGCGCCGTCATCCGTACGGCCACGGGTACGTCGTGCCCGGCCCGGTGCCGTTCGGCGGCCTGCCCGACGGCCTCCTCCAGCAGCCAGCGCCCCAGCTCGGCGGTGCGCGAGGCGTCCGGCACGCTCTGGTGGTGCCCGCCGTCGCTGTACTCGGCGACCCGCAGGAACTCGGCGGGCGTGAAGAGGATCCCCTGGGCCGAGCGCCACCGGGCCTGCGCGGCCACGGCCGAGATCTCGCCGGTGGCCAGGGAGACCACGGGCTGGTGCAGCAGCGCGAACTCGCCCTCGTGCAGCGCGGTCCGCAGCCGCCCGGCCAGCTCCGCCTTGCGGACGACCTCGGCCTGCATCTGGGGCGCGTACATCTCGACGCGGTCCTTGCCGCCCGCCTTGGCCCGGTACATCGCGAGGTCCGCGTTGCGCATCAGGTCCGAAGGGGTGATGCCGGGGTCGGCGAAGGCCACGCCGATGCTGGCGGCGACCCGTACCTCGCTGCCCGCGATCCGGTACGGCTGGGAGAGCGTGGTGCGCAGCCGGTCGGCGATCTCGTGGACCTGGTACTCGCGGGCGCTGCGGTCGCGGCTGCCGTCGCCCAGGATCAGCGCGGCGAACTCGTCGCCGCCGAGGCGGGCCGCGGTGTCCCCGGCGCGGACCGAGTCCTGGAGCCGGCGGGCGGCCTCGATGAGCAGCTCGTCGCCCGCCTGGTGGCCGATGGTGTCGTTGACCGCCTTGAACCCGTCGAGGTCGATGAAGAGCACGGCGGTGCTGTGGTCCCCGGCCCGCCGGCCGGTCAGGGCCTGGCGGACCCGGCGGGTGAACAGGGCCCGGTTGGGCAGGTCGGTGAGCGGGTCGTGCTCGGCGCTGTGCTGGAGCTGCGCCTGGAGCCTGACCCGCTCGGTGACGTCGCGGCTGTTGAGGATGAGGCCACCCTGGTGGCGGTTGACCGTGGACTCCACGTTGAGCCATTCGCCGCCGCCGGACTTGAACCGGCACTCGATGCGGGTGGTCGGCTCCTCCGTGGGCGGCGCGGCCAGGAAGCGGCGCACCTCGTGGACGACCCGGCCGAGGTCGTCGGGGTGGATCAGGGTGGCCAGCTCGGTGCCGACCAGTTCCTCCGCCTCGCGGCCGTAGACCCCGGCGGCGGCGGGGCTGACGTAGCGCAGGGTCCCGGTGGGCGCGGCGATCATGATGACGTCGCTGGAGCCCTGGACCAGGGAGCGGAAGTGGTTCTCCTTCTGGGCCAGTTCCTGGGTCAGCGCGATGTTGTCGAGGAGCATGATGCCCTGCCGGATGACGAGGGCGAGGACGACCGTGCAGCCGGTGAAGACGACGACCCGGTCGACCTTCCGGCCGTCCACGACGTTGTAGAGGATGCCCAGCGTGCAGACCGCGGCCGCGAGGTACGGGGTCAGGGCGGGCAGCGAACCGGTGATGGGGCGGCTGTGCGGACGCTCGGCGCGCGCGAGCGCGACGGGATCGGGGCCGGGGCCCGGGTGGATGCGGCGGGCGCCCCAGGGCGCGTACGCGAGGAGGAGCGAGCCCGCGAACCAGCCGGCGTCGAGGAGCTGGCCGGACTGGTACTCCGCGCTGAGCAGCGGCGAGGTGAACAGCGCGTCGCTGAGCACCGTCAGCGCCAGGGCCGCGATGGCCGTGTTGACGGCGGAGCGGTTGGTCTCCGAGCGGCGGAAGTGCAGCACCAGGACCATCGAGACGAGCGCGATGTCCAGGAGCGGGTAGGCCAGCGAGAGCGCCGCGCGCGGGACGCTCCCGGGTGCGCCCGACTGGGCGGTGCGCGCCGCGTGCGCGAGGGCCAGGCTCCAGGAGAGGGTGAGCAGGGAGCCGCCGATGAGCCAGGAGTCGAGCCCGAGGCAGACCCAGCCGGCCCTGGTGACCGGGCGCTTGGCGAGGACGAGCAGGCCCACGATGGCGGGCGGCGCGAAGCAGAGGAAGGCGAAGTCGGCGATGGACGGCTTCGGCACGCTCTCGCCGAGGACCACCTCGTACCAGCCCCAGACGGCGTTGCCGCAGCCGCCCATGAGCGAGGAGAACGCGAACAGCAGCCAGGCCGGGCGCTCACGGCTGTCGATGGCCCGCGCGTAGGTGAAGCAGGAGACGGCGGCCAGCAGTCCGGCGGCGCTGAGTCCGAAGTCGCCCATGACCTCGGCGAGGTCCTCGGAGCCCCAGCCGAGGGCGGCGCCCACGGCGTACCCGCTGCTGACCACTGCGAGGAGGAGCTGCATGGCCAGGCTCTTGCCGCTGCCGCCCGAGAGGGGCTGGCGGGTCAGGAGCGCCGCCCCCGGGGCGCTCACCGGTCCCCCTCGCTGGCTGGTTTCGGCGCAGCCCAGTCCCGGCACCGTCGCTTGCGGCGGCTTCGCCGCACCGGATCCTTCGCCCATTGGCCGTACATCGCCCGTCGCCCCCCAAAGTGTCCGATCACTCCCCAGCGCCAGACCAACGCGCCGCAGCCCCTTGTTCCGGACGATACACCACTTTCGTCACTCAGGGACATAGCTTCTCTACGCTCCGTCACCAAGCGGGGAGTTGCGCCAACAGAGCGCATCCGCCCGACTGCGGAGCGTGCGCATCAGGCGTCACTCCGTGATCAACACCGTGTTCTCCACGGGCGATCCGGTGGCGAACCGCCGGAGCTGACGGGCCACCAGGCGCTTGGCCCGCGGCTCGAACGCCGAGCTGCTGCCGCCCACATGGGGCGTGATCAGGACACCCGGAGCATGCCAGAGCGGATGGCCTGAAGGCAGTGGTTCCGGATCGGTGACGTCCAGCGCGGCGCGCAGCCGGCCCGATTCCACCTCCGCCAGCAGCGACTTGGTGTCGACGACGGGGCCGCGGGCCACGTTCACGAGCAGCGCCCCGTCCTTCATGCGGCCGAGGAACTCCGCGCCGGCCAGCCCCCGCGTCTGTTCGGTGAGCGGGGTGGAGAGGATCACCACGTCGGCCCGGGGCAGCAGTTGGGGCAGTTCGCCGAGGGCGTGCACCGGCCCGCGCGCCGTCGTGCGCGCCGTCCGCGCGACCCGGAGGACCTCCCCGCACTCGAAGGGCGCGAGCCGGTCCTCGATGGCCGCGCCGATCGACCCGTAGCCGATGATCAGTACGGACTTGTCCGCGAGGGCCTCGTAGAACCCGAAGCGCCACTCCTCGCGGTCCTGGCCCCGCACCATGCCGGGGATCCCGCGCAGGGAGGCCAGGGTCAGGGTGAGCGCCAGTTCGGCGGTGCTCGCCTCGTGGACGCCCCGGGCGTTGCACAGCCGTACGCCGGGGGCGAGGTCGCCGAGGCCGCCCAGGACGTGATCGATGCCGGCGGTGAGGGTCTGCACGACGCGCAGGCGCGGCATCGCGGGCAGCGGGCGCAGCGTGACGGCCGGGGACTTCATGTAGGGCGTGACGTAGAAGACGCAGTCGGCCGGATCGGCCGGGAAGGTCTCCTCGCCGTCCCAGTGGCGGTACCGGAAGGAATCGGGGAGGCCCTCGATCTCCTCGGCGGGGAAGGGGAGCCAGACGTCGGGAATCTCTGCGGTCATGCTCTGGAGGCTATGCCAGGGAGATCAAACCCGGATCGAGCCGTTAGTTTGTGTGCCGGACCGGGAGGACCAGGGGGGACGCACGGGTGGAGCGCAGGTCGATCGGGGCGGGGGCACTGGCGGTGGGCGCCGTCGGCCTCGGCTGCATGCCCATGAGCGGGGCGTACGCGCCTTCGCGCAGGCGGCGCGAGGACTCGCTGCACACGGTGCACACGGCCCTCGACCTGGGCGCGAACCTGCTCGACACCGCCGACCTGTACGGCCCTTACACCAATGAGCTGCTGCTCGGACGGGTGCTGCGGGAACGCCGCCCGGACGCCTTCGTGTCCGCCAAGGCGGGGCTGCGGGCGGACGGGCACCACGTGGTGGCGGACGGCCGGCCCGGGTACCTGCGGCGGGCCTGCGACGCCTCGCTGCGGCGGCTGCGCACCGACGTCATAGACCTGTACCAGCTGCACCGGGTGGACCCGGAGGTGCCGGTGGAGGAGTCCTGGGGCGCGATGGCGGAGCTGGTGGGCGCCGGGAAGGTGCGGGCGCTCGGCTTCTGCGCGCTGGGCGCGGGGGCGGGTCCGGGTGCGGGACGGCGCGGGGACCGGGAGTACCGGACGACCGTGGGCCACCTGGAGCGGGCGCAGCAGGTGTTCCCGGTGAGCGCGGTGCAGGCGGAGCTGTCGCTGTGGGCTCCGCAGGCGGCGCGGCACCTGCTGCCGTGGTGCGCGGCGCGCGGGGTGGGGTTCCTGGCGGCGATGCCGCTGGGCAGCGGGTTCCTGACCGGGACGCTGACGCCCGGCGAGGGGTTCGAGCCGCAGGACGTGCGGGCCCGGCATCCGCTGTTCACGGCGTACGCGATGGCAGCGAACCAGGTGCTGGTGGCGGGGCTGCGGCGGGTGGCCCTGCGGCACGGGCCCGGGGTCACGGCGGCGCAGGCGGCGCTGGCGTGGGTGCTGGCGCAGGGTCCGCAGGTGGTGCCGGTGCCGGGGGCCGGGCAGGCGCGCTGGGCGGCGGAGAACGCGCGGGCGGCGGAGGTCATGCTGACCGCCGCCGATCTGGCGGAGCTCTCGGAGCTGCCGGCCCCGGTGGGGGCCTGGGACTAGCGCGTTCCCCGGGCCGGCTCCGCAACCACTCGATCGAGTGTACGAGTGGCGGAACTTCGGGAACGGCCGTGGCTGTTGGGTCTTGTGAAGGGCACGATCGGAGGACCTGAGGGGAGCAAGGCGATGCGATACGGACCGAACAAGGGGTACGCCGGCCCGCGCGGCGGGAGGCGCGGAGTGCTGGCCGTCTGCGCCCTGGCCGGATGCGGGGCGCTGCTGGCGGCGGGGTGTTCGCCACCGGGCGGAGCCGGGGCCCGGCCGGGCGGGGCCTCACCGGGTGCGGCCTCCACCGCGCCGGGGGCGGGGGCCTCCGAGGGGCCGTCCGGATCCCCGGCGGAGCCCGGCCCGCCGGCCAAGGGCGCGGTGACGGTGACGGGCGAGGCCGCCAAGGGCCTGGAGTCCCCGTGGGGCGTGGCCCCGCTGCCCGACGGGAACCTGCTGGTGGCCTCGCGGGACAAGGGGACGATCAGCCGGGTTGATGTGGGCACGGGCGCGGTGACCCAGGTCGGCAAGGTGCCCGGGGTGGCCCCGGGCGGCGAGGGCGGGCTGCTGGGGCTGGCCGTGTCCCCCTCCTTCGCCTCGGACCGCATGGTGTACGCGTACTTCACGACCGAGTCCGACAACCGCATCGCCCGGCTCCGCTATGACGAGCGGAGAGCGGCCGGAGACCAACTGGGCGCGCCCGACACGGTGTTCAGAGGCATCCCCAAGGGGATGATCCACAACGGCGGGCGGATCGCCTTCGGCCCGGACAAGATGCTCTACGCCGGGACGGGCGAGGCCGGGGACACCGGGCTGGCCCAGGACAAGAAGTCGCTGGGCGGGAAGATCCTGCGGATGACTCCGGACGGGCAGCCGGTGCACGGCAATCCCGAGGCCGATTCGGTCGTCTACTCCTACGGCCACCGCAATGTGCAGGGGCTCGCCTGGGACAAGGACAAACGGCTGTGGGCCGCCGAGTTCGGCCAGAACACCTGGGACGAGCTGAATCTGATCGAGCCCGGCGCGAACTACGGCTGGCCGGAGGCGGAGGGGAAGGCCGGGAAGCCGGGCATGCGCGATCCGGTGGCGGTGTGGAAGACGGAGGATGCCTCGCCGAGCGGGATCGCCTGGTCACAGGGGTCGGTGTGGATGGCCGGGCTGAGGGGGCAGCGGCTCTGGCGGATTCCGCTGGCCGGGGCGACTCCGGTGGCGGAGCCGGAGGCCTTCCTGGAGGGTCAGTACGGCCGCCTGCGGACGGTGGTGGCCGTCGGCGCGGACAAGCTGCTGCTGGTCACGAGCGAGACGGACGGGCGCGGGTCGCCGGAATCGGGCGACGACAGGATCCTGACACTGACGGTGCGATGACCGGCGGACCCCGGCGAGGGGACGAAAGGCACGGTGGGCGCGATGTTCAACATGATCGAGGAGCTGTTCAGCCCGGGACGCAAGCACACGGACGACGAGAAGAAGCGGCTGGAGCTTTCCCGGGTCGACGTGAACGACGGCGACCCGGGAAAGGGTCCGATAGACCTGGACTCGGGCAAGGTGCTCATACGCCCGACGGAGCATCCGGGCGCCTGATCCGGCGGGCACACGCCTAGGTCGTCTCTTTCGGATCTTGCCGGTTAAGCCCGCGTCGTCCGGTGCCGTGCATCGCAAGGCGGAGAGGCTCCCGATTACTGGACGTCCTCGGGTGCCTCGACAACGCGGCGAGGTGCGGTGC
>NZ_JBSGXB010000072.1:0-27551 GCF_053609185.1 Streptomyces sp. NPDC054956
TCAGTCACAGCTGGTGTCCTGTGCCGCCGAAGATTGAGCGTTGTCACCGAAGGTTGGTGACTAGTGGGTTCGTGCCATCCAAGGCTGAGTGATCGGCGCCACTGGCGGTAACGAAGTGCAGCCCGCAGCGGATCAGCCCGTCGACCATGCGCGCAAGAAGGCGTCCAGCCCGACGCCTCGGACTGGACGCCTGCGTCCCTCGTGGGGCCGGCTCCGGCTGCTACCGCTTGGCCTTGGGGGTGGCCAGGCGAAGGCTGTTCCAGCCCGTGCCTGCGCTGGCAGAACCGACCTGCTGGAGGCCGGCCGTCACTGCGGCCTCCTGGATGTCTGAGGGCTCCGCATACCCGTCGCGTCCGGCCTTCGGTGTGAACAGCCAGATCAGGGCGCCGTCTTCGATCAGTGCCGTTGCGTCGACCAGGGCGTCAGCAAGATCGCCGTCCTCGTTACGGAACCAGACGATCACGGCATCGACGACATCGTCGTACTCCTCATCGACCAGGTCGGTGCCCGTCAGCTGTTCGATGGCCTCGCGAAGCTCTTGCTCCGTGTCGTCGTCGTAACCGAGTTCCTGGACGACCTGCCCCGGCTGGAAGCCCAGCCGGGCTGCCAGGTTGGTTCGTTCTTCCGTTGCGCTCATGACTACTCCTGTGGTCCGGACGCGACTATCGCGCGCTCCCATCCGTAGCCAATCAGACACGCAGCGTATCGACCCTGACTGTGATCGAACTCGGCGCACCGGACTCCCGATCAGCCTTCGCTGGCACGCGCTCAACGTTCGGTGACACGGGACAGCTGGGCGAGGGGAGGGAGGGTAGGTGACGAGTGCGGGTGCGGTCTGGCCATCCAGGCTGCGATGGGGCCGCACCCCGGCCAGCCCCCCATCAATGGGGTGCGTACGCAGACCTCGGGGCAAGAACGAGGGTGGTGGAGATCATGGCGCGTCCGGTGTGGGCGGGTGTTCTGAGCTTCGGGCTGGTCAGCCTGCCTGTGGGCTTGTACTCGGCGACCGACAGCCACACGGTCCACTTCCACCAGCTGCAGCGCGGCACCGCCGACCGGGTGCGCAATAAGCGGGTGAACGAGCGCACCGGTGAGGAGGTGCCCTTCGAGGACATCGTGAAGGGCTTCGACACCGGCGAGGAGTACGTCCTGGTCGAGCCCGCCGAGCTGGACGAGATCGCCCCTGGCCGCTCCCAGGCCCTGGAGATCACCACCTTCGTCGACCTGGACGAGGTCGAGCCGATCTTCTTCGACAAGACCTACTACCTGGGGCCGCGCGGCAAGGAGTACGCCAAGGTGTACGCGCTCCTGCAGAAGGCGCTCTCCACCGCGAACCGGGCCGGCGTCGCCACCTTCGTGATGCGAGGCCGCGAGTACCTCGTCGCCCTCAAGGCCGACGACGCCCTCGGGATCCTGACCGTCCACACCCTGCACTGGGCCGACGAGATCCGCGACCCCCGCAAGGAGATCCCCGACCTGCCCGGCGCCGTGAAGGTCTCCGAGAAGGAGCTGAAGATGGCCGAGCAGCTGGTCAGCGCCCTGGCCGCGGAGTGGGACCCCGAGAGCTTCCGAGACACCTTCCAGGAGAAGGTCACCGCGCTCATCGAGGCGAAGAAGGCCGGCGAGAGCGTCGAGAAGGCCGAGCCCCCGGCGAAGGCCACCGGCGCCGTCGACCTCATGGAGGCCCTGCGCGCCAGCGTCGAGCGGGCCCGCAGCCCGAAGGACCCCCGCGAGAAGGCCGCCACCCCTGCGAGCCCGCAGAAGAAGAAGGCGCCGCCCGCGAAGAAGCGCATCAGCTCGAAGGGTCCGTCCCTGCAGTCGCTGACGAAGGCCGAGCTCTACAAGAAGGCCGCGGCCGCCCACGTGCCCGGCCGCTCCTCCATGACCCACGACCAGCTCGTCGACGCGCTCGCGAACGGAAGAAGTCAGCGGAGCCGGACCTGATTCAGCGCTGGCGGGCGCGGGCCAGGCGAAACTTCGGACCGACACGAGCAAGGGTCCAGGCCGGTCGGGCGCGAGGCGGGCGGCGCCCTGAACTGGGACAACTGTGTGGGTGTGCGCGGGCGCATGGGGGCGTGCAAACAAGCGGATGCGCCCGCTCCAGAAAGTTTTTGAAATCTGCCTGAACGTTCGGGGGTTGTTTTCGATTGGCTGTGAATAGGAGCCGGTCCTTGAGCCGGCTCCCGGCTGCCGGACCTGGGGGGAGGCACGCCTGGACTCTCAACTGATCCGCTTGGAAGGACTCCCTTCGACGTGAACAGCACCGAGCCCCTCGTCCTGGCGCTGATAGCCGCGACTGCTGTCCGGGTGTTCGCACCCGATGTGGTGAGAGGTCTGCGGCGCCTGCTCGGCGCCGGTGTCCGGGTCGGCGCGGCCGAACTGTCCGCCAACCGTCCCGCGCACGCACACGTGGCCGTGCAGCGTGAGATGCCCGCCGTCAGCCTGGACGGGCCGGGGGAGCAGCCGTGGGGGAGTTCATGACCGACGCCGAGTACGACCCCTTCGGGGAGCAGGCCGTCTCCAGCGAGCTCGCCGGCGTCATGCCCGTGGAGTTCGTCGCCTTCCACTCGCAAAATCATCTCGCCTACCTCGAGTACGCCCACCTCGAACTCGGAGGCGAGGCCGCCGAGACGGTGGTGGAGGACGTCTTCACCTTCCTGCTGGAGGTCTGGCCCGATGCCCTGAAGGAAGCCAACCTCCAGGCGTTCGCCTGGGCCCAGCTCCGCGAGCACGTCGAGCGCTACCGAGCCCGCCAGGTTTTACCGGTCGCCCTGGTCGACACCGCCAAGTACGCGGCGCTGCGCCAGGGCTCACGCCGGAGACTTGAGCTGATCGAGTCCAGGTCGGGTGTGTACGAGGCGATCGCCGAGCTCCCCGACCGGCACTACGACGTGGTGCTGCTGACCTTCGTACTCGGCCTGGACACCCCGGAGGTCGCTCAGCGGATGGGTATCGCTGTGGGGACGGTGCGCTCCCACCTGCATACCGCGCGGCGCATGCTCGCGAAGAAGATCGGAATCGACTTGACTCCCGGAGAGGAGAAGGACCTGTGAACGACATGACCCGCCACGACGCGGAGGCCGGAAACGAACTGGACGAGGCTCTCGGGGACGCCGAGGTCTTCACCGACGAGTACGCCTCCTACGACGAGGACGCAGCCCGGCGCCGCATTGCTGGCAGGCTCGTAGCGGCCCGCCACAGCCGGGCCGTCACCTCGCCGCGGGCATCCGACGCCAGACTCGCCCTGTCGCCGGCGGGCCGGTCCAGTAGCCCGGCGGAGCGCAAGCTCGTCCTGGACGCGGCCTGCAATGTGCGGGCCGCTCGCACCCTGGACACCATGGCCCGCGCGCTGGTCGACAGCCCGGCCTTCACCCGTCTCGCGCTCGCCGCGGATGCCTGGCCCCACAGCCAGCCCTCAGCGCTCCTCTTCGCGAGCCTCCTGCACCTCTCCGGGAGGATGGAGGGCGCCCAGTTCTGGTTCCAGTACGCCGCAGGCGCCGGTTCCGACACCGCCGTCCAGGCCCTCTACCTGCTGCATCTCTCCCGGGCCGAGATCGCCACCGCCCGTCACTGGAACGACCAACCCTCCAGCCCCGACCCGAGCGAAGGCGTCCCACCGCTGCCCGACGTCGACGGCGTCGAGGACACGCTGCGGGCCTCGATCATCTGGACCTCCCCGCCGATCTCCACCACCAAGATCACTCCCACCCCGCTGTCCCACCCCCACCTGCGCAGCCTGCCCGACCCGATCCGCTACGCCCTCGACACCACCACCCCCCACGAGCATGACGAGCTCGGCGACATCTACACCCCCACGCCCCGCCTTGCCTCCGCCTTGGCCCGCTGGGCACGACTGGACCCCGCCGGGCTGGCCCCGGACGCCAAGCGCGGCGCCCGGATGGGTCGGCGGCCCAAGCGGCAGCAGCCGGTGAACACCCACCTGGAAGCAGCCCAGCGGGCTCTTCGGGTCCTGGAAGTCATCCACCGCCACACCAGCGGTGTCTCCCGCACGCAGATCGCCCGCGAGACCGGCCTGCCCCAGCTCTATCTGGCCCACGCCATCGAGCACCTCGTCCGCACCCAGCTCGCCACCCCAGTAGCCCACGGCGTCTACGCGGCCGGCACCTCCCTCAAGCTCGCCGAGACCGGTACAAACGGCGGGGCATTACTGCGGGAGACGCTCGCGTTCCTGCGCGACGAGGTCGGAGCCGCGGTCTACGTCGCCAGCTACACCGACGGCGAAATCTCCATCACCCAGTACGCCGACAGCCCCACCGCCCCCGCCGTCCACGAATGGGTCGACTTCCGCGAAGCCGCCCACGCCTCCGCCGTTGGCAAAGCCCTCCTGGTCCAGCTCGACGACGACGAGCGCCGCGAACACCTGAACCGCCACCGAATGGAGGCCTTCACCCCCCACACCATCACCAGCCCCGAAGTCCTCTTCAACGAACTCGACACCCGACACCCCGGCGAACCCCTCCTGGACCTCCAGGAATACGCCCTGGGCACCGTCTGCGCCGCCGTCCCCATCCGCACCGGCACCGAACCCGAATGCGTGGCGCTCTCCCTGCCCACACCGGACCCGCACAAGCTCCACCAGGCCGCCCGCGTCCTGCGCAACGAAGCGATCGCCGTCCTCCTGGCCCTCCTCGTCGGAGGCACAAGCACGACCCCGCCCAGCGAGCCCGGAGTTCCCTGCGCGGTGATACACCGATAGCCCGCAACATGCGCTGACCGCAACGGTGCAGGCCGCTACCCCGTGAGGGGCGGCGGCCCTGGTCAAGGTCACGTGTCAACGGCCACTCAGTTCTCCCCGGAGTGTGCAGTCACGGGTACACGAGGGCCGGGGCACGCCGAGTTCGCAGCGATGGAACGCGCGAAACGCGGGTGCAACAGCCCATGCAACAGACCTCAAAACGGCACCGTGTTGCATCTCTCACCTGCGGAAACATCGACCGGGAGGCGTTCCGGACCTGTCCAGCCTCATAGCTCCCTGCGGCCCCGCATCCAGCGCTCTGGTTCGGGGCCGCAGTGCATACGCGTCCGGCCTCGTTCCACGGGCCAGCTACGGAGCTGAGGTGTTCCGGCGCTGCTCGGTCAGGTGGGTCTGAAGCTCGGCGGCGAGCTCGGCGATCGTGCGAGTGCCGTCGAGGACAAGGTGTGCGTGCTCACGGGTGGGGGCGACGTGGCGGGTGTAGGAACGGTGGCTGGTGTCGTAGCCGAGGAGTCCGGGGGCCGGGTCCTGACCCTCCTGCAGTTTCCGGAGGGTTTTGCGGACGACCCGGATGTCGTCGGGGGTGTCGACGTACACGGTCAGCGTGGCGATGGCGGTGAGCTCGGGCAGGGCGAGCGCGAAGGTGCCCTCCACGATCACGAGCGGGGTCGTGGCGTGCTTGGCGAGCGCGATCTGGATCCGGGCGTTGTCGAGGGCACGTGGTTCGCTGAAGTCGACCAGCCTGCCCGGTTTCCCGTCGAGGCGGGGAACGCTCGGGGCCAGGCCGGGGTCGCTGTGGAAGCAGGAGTCCAGATGGACCAGGGCGGCGCCGGGCATGGTATTGGCCAAGGTGCGGGCGAGGGCGGTCTTGCCCGAGCCGGCTCCTCCGCCGATGAGCAGGATCCGGCAGCCGTGAGCCAGGTCCGCGGCAGAAGCGACCTCGTCCTGGCTCTGGCTGCCGCTGCTGCGGGCCGGTGTTGTACGAACGTCGCCTGCTGAGCGCGGCTTTGTCACGGGGTGGCGTTGCCTTGCTGGTCGATGAGGGGGGCCAGGACGCGGACCCGCTCGTGCAGTTCGGCGCCTGCGGCTGTCGGTGTGGAGGACAGCACGGAGTCGAGGCGGGCCAGGCGGGCGCGGGAGGTCGAGCGCAGCCGGGCCGGTGGGACGCGGTCAAGGACGTCGAGGGCGCGCTGCGCGGAGTCCGAGGGCTGGCCGGGGGCCTCGGCCTGAGCCAGGACGAGCGAGGCGGCCGCCCAGCCGGGCGTCGCAACCGTGCACTCGGCCACCGAGTTCTCGGCCGCGGTGGCCGCCCGGTCGCTGCGCCCGAGGGCGATGTTGGCTTCGGCGTCGTGGAGGGCGTATTCGGCTGCGTCGAATCCGAACCGGCCGGGCGCCCACCCTGTGGTGTCGGCCTCCAGTTCCCGGGCGGCGGCGGCAAGCGCCGCATCGGATTCGTGGTCCCGTCCGAGTCCGGCGAGGGAGGGGAGCTTGGCCCAGGCGTGCATCTGGGCGCGGACCAGGCCGGCGGGGGCGTGGGTGAGGGCGCGCTCGGCGTGTTGCAGTGCGATCTCGTAGCGGTTCTCGGCGCGGGCGACCATGCTCTGCGCGCCCAGCGACCAGGCGGCCAGCCGGGTGTCGCCGGACCGGGTGCCGTAGGCGGTGGCGGTGGAGAGGTGTGCGCGAGCACCGGCGTGGTCGCCGAGGTGGAAGGCGAGGTTGCCGAGCAGGGCGGAGAGCCAACCGACGCTGCGGTGCATCCCGGGCGCGACCGTCTCCGGTACGCGTCCGGTCAGGAGCGAGTCGGCGAGTAGGCCGCGGGCGCCGCGTACTTCTTCGAACAGGATGTAGGCAGGGTGGGTCGGGTAGGTGAGCGCGTAGTGCTCGACGGCAGCTTCGGCGAGGTCGACGACGGCGGTGCTGCCGTGGGGGTCGGTGAGCAGGGCGAGGTGGAGGGACTCGCGGACGGCCGGCAGGCCGGCGGCTGTGGTCATCTGCACCACCATTTCCCGTGCGGGAGGCTCGCACGCTTCGGTCTCGCTGCGACCGTATCGGATCACGGTCGCCAAGCCCCGGTCGTGCGTAAGGACTTCCTCGGGGAACCCCAGTCCGAGTTGCGCGGGCTGCGCTCCGTAGGCGCGGCAGAGCATCGCGATGTACTCGCGGTCCGGCCAGTCGCGGGGGTCGTGCTCCCAGCGGCACAGCATCGGGTCGGAGATCCCGCGCGGTAACAGACCCTCGGCAACGTAGAGGCCGCGGATCTGGGTGATGGTGTCGGCGCGGGACCAGCCCAGCGCGAGGCGCCAGGCTTCCAGGGCGGTGACCTCGGGCAGAGCGCAGCGGATCGCGGCGGCGGTCTGCGCGGTGTCGAGGCGCTCGATCTGGCAGCGCATCCGGATGCTGGCCGCTTCCTTCACGATCGTGGCGCGGCGTGAGCGAGTGACGGTGGCGGCCATGCGCAACCCCCGGTGATGAGGACGTCAGCTCACCCACGGTATCGGAGGGCTCTGACACCCGGGGAGAAGCCGGGATGGCCTGCTGTCCCATTGCGGGTCGGCCGCAATGTCCGGTCGCCAGGCGGTCAATGACTCCCCGCCAGGTCCTCGCCGAATCTGGTGATGCGGCCGGACCTCCGGTGCCGCGCCAGCCCAGAAGGGGGGTGACGGGCATGTCGTACGACCACTGATCCCCTTGCGCGGGGGCCGGGCCGGGGAGTACCCGGCCCGGCCCCAATCCGGCCGACCCGCCCGATGTACTGCCTCCGGGAGGAGCTGATGGTGCCGACGCTCACCTACGACCCCCTCGACCCTGACACGCTCGCCGACCCGTACCCGGTGCTGGCCCGTCTGCGAGAGCAGACGCCGGTGTTCTGGCACGAGGGCATGCGCTCCTGGGCGCTCACCCGCTACGCGGACTGCGTCGCCGTTCTGCGCGACCACCAGCAATTCGCCCGCGACCCGCGGCGCACAGGATCCGAGGTGCCCGAGGCGAGCCTGAGCGTGCAGGTCCTCGACCCGCCCGACCAGGCCGAGATCCGGACCCTCTTCCTCGCCGCCCTCCACGCCCAAGACCTCACCGCCGTCGAGGACCGGGCCCGCCGACGGGCCGCCGGACTCCTGGACGACCTCGCCGACCGCGACCGCTTCGACGTGATGGCCGACCTGGCCGCGCCGCTCGCCGTCGCCGTGATCGCCGACCTCCTAGGCGTCGAGGAGCCCGAGCCGGCCGAGTTCGCCGCCGTCTCGGACGCCATCATGCGCTCCATGGACGGCGGCCTGGACCCGTCACTGGTAGAGCCGGGCCGCATCGCCCGCCAGCAGCTCTCCGAGATGGTCGCCGCCTGGTTCGCCGCCGGTCCCCGGCCCGGACTCCTCGCGCACGTCCGCGCTCACACACCGGCCGGCGATCTGGAGGCGGAGCTGTACGTACGCAACACCGCGCGGGTGATGTTCCAGGGCGGCTACAGCACGATGGTCGCGGCGATCGGCAACGCCGCCTACACCCTCCTGCAGCACCCGGACGCCCAGGACCGGCTCCGCCGCGATTCCGGTCTGCTGGCGACGGCCGTCGACGAGCTCGTGCGGTTCGACGGGCCGGTCCAGGGCACCAGCCGCACGGCCACCACGGCCTGCGAGCTCGCCAGGATCCCGATCGCTGCCGGCGAGAAGGTGGTGCTGCTCTTCGCCGCCGCCAACCACGACCCCGCGCAGTTCGCCCAGCCCGACAGCCTGCTGCTGGACCGGCCGGTCAACCGGCACCTGGGCTTCGGGTGGGGCACCCACTCCTGCATCGGCACCCGGCCCGCGCAGGCCGCCCTCCGCGCCCTGCTGTCCGCGTTCCTCGCTCACCCGGCGCCGCTGCGTACGGCTGGTGGGGCGCGGCGGCGCCGCACCGCGACGATGCGGACCTTCGAAGCCCTCCCAGCCGCCCTCCGCGAACTGTCCACCCCACCTGGGAGTACCCGTTGAGGATCCTGATCGGCAACCACATCGACCCCGCGATCCGCGAACGCTCCGACATGCGCGCCTGGACCCAGCGCCTGGCCTGGTTCGCGCGCCCCGGCGACGTGCTGATCCTGTGCACCGCACCCGACCCGGCCTTCCTCGCCCATGTTCTGGCGCTCACCGGTGTCGAGGAGAAGACCATCACCGTGCTGGTGGCCCCGCCCGGCCAGTACGAGGGGATGCTCCTGGACCCCGCCTCCCTGACCGACCCCGGCTTCCTCGACACGGTCCGCGACGTTCTCGGCCCGGCCGGATCTGACGTGGTCCAGGAGCTGTTCGCGCTGTGGCCGTCCGCGGCCGTTGCCCGCTTCGCCGCCGAACTGGGCATCGCCGACCGCTTCCCCGGCGCCGCGTACTTCGCGCAGGGCGGCGGGGAGATCGGCAACAACAAGGCCAACTTCCGGGCCATCGCCGCCGCGGCCGGCGTCCCGCTGGTCCCCGGCGAGGTATGCCGCTCACAGGCCGAGGCCGTCGCCGCCACCGCCCGACTCCTGGGCCAGGCGCCCGCGCTCGTCGTCCAGCAGGCCCACAACGGGGCCGGCGTCGGCAACCAGATCCTTATCCCCGACGGAGCCAGCCTCGCCACCGGCCACGTCGGTGCCCGCCACCTCCACCACCTCGCCCCGGGACCGCACGGCATCACCGTCTACTGGGACGAGCGCTGGAACTGGGCCAGCAACGGCGGCCGCCACACGGTGGTGATTGCCGCCTTCATGCCGGACGCGGACGCCGTCTACTCCGAGCACTACGCCGACGACTCCGGCGCCCACCCCACGGAACAGGGCCGCCTGCACTACGTCGGGCGCCGCCTGTCCCACCAGACCGTCCCTCTCCAGGGCGCCGACCCGCTCCTCCACACCCGCCTCGTCGACGGCGGCACCCGCCTCGCGCAGGCGTACCGGGCACTGGGCTACCGCGGGCACCTGTCCGCCGACGCCATCACCACCCCTGACGGCCGGATCTTCTTCACCGAGGTCAACGCCCAGGTCTCTGGTTCCCTGCACATCTACCAGGTCATCGCCCACCGCATCGTCGACACCGCCGCCTTCCCGGCCCGCGCGGTCGTCGAGTACCACGTCCCCCCGACCTGGCACGTTCCCGACGCCGACGCCTTCGACCACGCGCTCGCCAAGCTCGGCTGCGCCTGGAACCCGGACACCCGCACCGGAGTGATCGTCTCCATGCCCATCACCCCGAGCCCGGCCGGCGCCCAGTTCGTGTTCTGCCTCGCCTACGACCCCGCCACCGGCCACCACGAGGTCTTCGACCGGCTCGACGCCCACTTCGCGACCATCCCGGCCGGCACCTACGACCCCGCCGAACACATCGGCGCCCCCGACACCGCCTTCTCCTCCTGAACGGAGTCCCGCCATGACCACCACGCCCGTCCTGCCCGCCGCGGCCGCCCGCCTGTCCACCACCCTCGACGCGGAGCGCCTGGCCGCCGAGCTCCAGCAGGTGACCGGCCACGCCTGGAAGCTCCAGCAGGGCCGCGCCCCCGGCGGCCAGCTCGGTACCGTCACCGACATCGACTGGAGGGTCCTGCCCCTGCGCGCGCCGAACGGCGACGCCGAGCGCACCGACCCCGGCGGCCCGGGCCCCGACACCTACGCGCCGACCGGCTGGCTGGAGCGCATGCCCTACCTCGCCGAAGTGATCGACCAGATCCCCGCCCCGCTGAACGCCGCCCGCCTCATGGCGCTCGGACCCGGCGCGGCCGGCGAGCGGCACTGCGACCCCAAGTACGCCCTGGCTCGCGGCTGCGCTCGCCTCCATATCCCGATCACCACCAACCCCGATGCGATCCTGCTCCTGGACGGCGTCGAGCACTGCTGGCAGCCCGGCGAGTTCTGGTACGGCGACTTCTCCCGTGAGCACGCCGTCCGCAACCTCGGCAAAACCACCCGCGTCCACGCCATCATCGACGTCCTGTTCACCGCCGAGCTCGCCACCCTGCTCCCTACCGACTGGCAGGCCCGCCTCGAGGACACCGACGTCCTCATCAACCGCCCCACCCCGGCCGCCACCGAACCCCTTCCGCTGCCGGCGAGGTACGAGGTGCTGCTCCCGGCCGGGTTCACCGACTTCAGCCGCGACGACCAGGTCCTCGACGGCCCCCCGCTCCCCGCCCGCCTCCACCACGACGGCGACCGGCTGATGCTCTCGGCCGGCGGCTGGGACTTCGCCCTGCTGCCCGTCGGCGACGGCGAGTACCGCTTCTGCGCCTGGAGCGAGCAGCGCACCCTCGCCCCCACCCCTGACGGAGTCCGCCTTCACTTCCGGCGCGGCCGCCACCACACCGCCCAGCACTTTCCCGTCCCCACCCGCTGACTGACCCGCCCGCGAGGAGCACCAGATGAGGCTGCACAGCCACGACGACTTCACCCCGCTGCGCGAGGTCATCGTCGGATCCGCCGTCAACTACACCGGCCACGACCGCGACGTGTCCTTCGAGCTGTTCCACCACGAGAACATCACCGGCTTCCGATCCGACTGGGCTTACCCCCGCCTCACCAGCACCCGAGGCGGCAGCCCCGAGCAGTGGACGATCAGCCGCCGCTACGCCGAGGAACTCGCCGAGGACGTGGAAGACCTGGCCGCCACCCTGGCCGGGCTCGGCGTCACGGTGCACCGGCCGCTCCACCTGCCGCCCGACTCGGCCCCAATCGCCGGACTGGGGTGGTCCGCGCCGCCGGTGCCCGCGCTCAACATCCGCGACAACACCCTCATCCTCGGCGAGGAGATCATCGAGACCCCGCCCGCGATCCGCGCCCGCTACCTGGAGACCCGCCTCCTGGGACAGGTATTCACCGGCTACTGGAAGGCCGGCGCGCGCTGGACGACCATGCCCCGCCCCACCCTCACCGACGCCTCCTTCGACCTGTCCTACGCCCGCGACAGCGCCACCACGCTCGGCGGGCCCACCGAACCGATCGCCGACCCGCAGCCCAGCCCCTACGACGTCGGCTTCGAGATGATGCTCGACGGGGCGCAGGTCCTGCGCCTGGGCCGCGACCTCCTCGTCAACATCGCCCAGCACAACCACACCCTGGGCGTCGACTGGCTGGAGCAGCACCTGGCCGGCCGCTACCGCATCCACCGCGTGCACCGCATGGCCGACAACCACATCGACTCCATGCTCCTGGCCCTGCGCCCCGGGGTGTTCCTCGCCCGCCACGACGGCATCCGCGACCTGCTCCCCGAGCCGCTGCAGAGGTGGAAGTTCATCGTCCCGCCCCAGCCCGACCCCGGTGCCTTCCCCGTCTACGACGACACCGACCTCGTCCTGACCAGCCCCTACATCGACCTCAACGTCCTGTCCGTCGACGAGGCAACCGTCCTGGTCAACCAGGACTGCACCGGCCTGATCAAGACCCTGGAAGCCGAAGGCTTTACCGTGGTGCCCGTACGCCACCGTCACCGGCGGCTGTTCGGCGGCGGCTTCCACTGCTTCACCCTCGACACCCACCGCGACGGCGCCTGCGAGGACTACCTCGGATGACCGGACAGGTCATCCTGCTGCTGGAGGCGGCCGGCCCCGAGGCCGGACACATCATCCGCGCGGCGGCCGCCTCCGGCCACCAGGTCCACGCGGTCACAACGAAAGCCGCTCACGCCGGGTACCCGCCCGAGCTCCGCGGTCTGCTCGCGGGCGTGCTGCTCACCGACTTCGCCGAGCCTGGCCGCGCCTTGGCCGACGTCGTGACCTACGCACGGCGTACCGGGGCGGCCGCGGTCTTGACGGTCAACGAGTACCTCACCGAACTCGCCGCTCACGCCTGCGCCGCGCTCGGCCTGCCCGGCAACGACTCCGTCCTCGCGCCCGCAGCCCGCAACAAGGTCGCGATGGCCGCCGCCTTCACCCGCGCCGGCGTCACCGCACCCCGCACGGACACCACCAGCACCCTCAGCGGCTTCCAGCAGCTTCTGGCCGCACGGCTTGGACCAGACTCGTCGGTCGTCGTGAAGCCGGCCGACGCCGCTGGCTCCGCGGGCGTCACCGTCCTCACCAGCCTGCAGGGCGCGGCCCAGGCGTGGGAGGCGGCCCGCGCCCCGGCCGCGATGTACGGGATACGCAGGGACGAGCGGGTCGTGGTCCAGCAGTACGTGGCGGGCGCCGAGTACAGCGTGGAGTCCCTCACCCAGCACGGCCGCACCACCCACCTGGCCATCACCGCGAAGACCACCACCCTCGGAGCACACCGTGCCGAGGCCGGCCACGCACTTCCCGCCGAACTCCCCGGTCCGCTCACCGCCGCCATCCAGGCCGAGGCCGCGCGGGCGATCGAAGCCGTCGGCATCCGCAATGGCGCCTCCCACACCGAAATCATCGTCACCGCCGCCGGACGCCCGTACGTGATCGAGATCGGTGCCCGCCTCGGCGCCGGCCACATCGGCGAGCTCATCCACCATGCACTGGGCATCGACCCCTGGAACGCCCTCCTCGACACCGCACTCGGCTGGCGCACCAGCCCGGCGGCGACCCGCTCCGGCTACGCCACCGTCCGTTTTCTGACGAGCCCGGCCAGTGGGCGCCTCCAGCACATCGCCGGACTGCCGCAGCCCGCACCGGGCGTTCCCACGGTCCGTGTCCGGGCGCGGCCCGGCGACCTGGTGGGCCCGCTGGCGACCAATGCCGGCCGCCTGGGCGCCGTCGTCGTCACCGGCACGGACCGGGCCGAGGTCGAAGCACGTGCGGACCGCCTCACGGCCCTGATCCGTATCAACATCGCTCCCTGAACGACGCACGTGGGAAGGGGCACCGCGCCGACGCGGTGCCCCTTCCCACGTGCGTGTGGCATCAGCCCAGGCGGGCCAGGATGGCGGCCATGTCCTGGTAGCTGGCCTGGACGCCGGGAGCGTTGCCCAGGCGGTGGCGCTCCAGCCGGATCGCGCCGAGGTGGCGGGCCTCATACACCTGCCGACGGAACTCGGCGGCGGAGGAGGAGGCCGGGGCGCCGTACGTATCGAAGAAGGCGAGGCGCTCGTCCTGCTTCGCGCGGGCCATGCGCAGAGTCCAGTCGGCGTCCGGATCCCCCCACCAGGTGCGGTCCATATCCAGGACCCCGGTGATGGTCGGGACCGGAGCGGCGGTCGCCAGCATGGTGTTGACCGTCCACAGGTCCCCGGTGAGCAGGCTCGGCTCGTCGATCTCGTCGAGGACCGCGGACTCGTGCCCGGCGATGTCGGCAATCTTGCGGAGGTCGGCGGCGTCCAGACCCGCGTTGTCGAGGTCTGACGCGATGTCCTGGAGGGAGGCGTGCACCGCCTCGCTCCACCGCCCGTAGGCGGGGCCAGCCACGGGGCCGAAGTGCGGGCCGCGGACGGCATGCACGGTCGCGGTGATCTCGCCCATCTGCCGGAAGAACGCCGGGAACGTGTCGCGTGGGTAGGAGCTGAGCAGATCGGGGGCTGCGGTCCCGGGGAGGAACGACTGCATCATCCAGTCCCGTCCGATCACCTCGTGTGACCAGTCCGCCGCCAGTACCCGGGGCATCAGCGGGGCGATCGGGGCCAGCCAGGGCACGGAGGCGTACTCGTTGCGCATCAGCTCCCGCTCCGAGTGGAACTGCAGCCCCGGCTCCGGCGCGATGCGCAGCACGACCGGCTCTTCACGGCCAGCAACATCGAGGCGGTAGGTGGTGTTGTACATGCCTCCACCGAGCTCGACCGCCTTCAGGACCTCAGTGTCAGCGCCGAAGGCACGGCGGCAGACTGCCTGGAGCCGGTCAGGAGGGACGGCCTTCTGGAAGGCATCGTCAGGGCGCTGAATCTCAAGCAGGTCCATCGAACTCCCCTTGGACAGAGCACGTCGCCGTACGACCGTACCGCGCAGGCGAGAACCATCCGCCAGTTTCACGAAATTGGCCAATCTCGTGAAACTCACCCAGATCGTAAAGCAGTCATGGTTTCATCAGAGTTGATGAAGGGGGTCACGCATGTCAGAGACCGAGGGCACGCCTCGCGCCTTGCGCATCAGCTTTGAGTTCCGCGTCCCAAGGGCCGTTCGTCGCAACATCCACGGAACCAAGATCGACAAGGCGCTGAACACCATCACCGAGCGGGTGCTGGAGCTGGCGGGCGAGGTCTTCCCCGCCGCGGACCGCGCCGTCGTCAGCGGAGAGTGGATCTACGACTGGACCAACTGGCGCCGTGAGTACGCCCTGGGCGAGGGCAAGCCCCGACTCGTCGCGGAGCCAGAAGAAGACGACGACGAGGGACCCGGCACACCGCGGGCACTGCGGATCAGCTTCGAGTTCGAAGTCCCGCCGGGCTTCCGAAGCATTCGCAGCACTGAATTCACCAGGGCTCTGGACACCATCACCGAGCGGGTCCTTGGACTGGCCGAGGGCCTGTTCCCCTGGGCGATCAAGGCGGTGATGCGCAAGCAGTGGCTCTACAACTGGACCGACTACCCAGACGAGCGCCCCCTGGCCAGCAACGAGTTCAACACCCCCGAGTAGCGGCGGTCGTCGACGCCGACGGCCGCGTCCACCGGCGGGGCCCCCGCCTGACCTCGGCTCCGGCGAGGTCTACCAGGCCGCCAAGACCGAACTCCGCATGATCACCAAGACCCTCAACCGCCGCTCCTACACCGAGGAAGTCGGCCGCCGCCTCTACGCGGCGGCCGCCGAGGCTTCCCGGATCTGCGGCTGGACCGCCTACGACTCCGGCTTCCACGCGGATGCCGAACGCCACTACGTCACCGCGCTCCGTGCGGCCGCGAGCGCCGGTTACCGGATCATCGGTGCGAACACCCTCGCGTTCTGGGCCATCCAGCGCTACAGCACCGGCGACCCCCACGGCGCCCAGCACCTGGTGGAGACCGCCCTCGGTGCCGCTCCCGCGATCGGGTCGCCCCGGATGACCGCGATGCTCCACGCCCGTTCCGCCCGCGCCTACGCCCGAGCTGGCGACCGCCGCTCCAGCGAGCGCGCCGTCGGCGCCTCGTTCGACTCCTACGACCGGATCGACAGCTCCTCCGCCGAGCCCGACTGCACCTACTGGGTCAACCGCGGCGAACTTCACCAGCTCGCCGGCTCCAGCGCCCTCAACCTCTCCAACCCCGCCCAGGCCCTGACCCACTTCCGCGCCGCCGGTGCCGCGCAGAACAGCGACGCGTACGACGGCGCGGCCTTCCCCCGGGGCGCGGCCATCTACCTCGCCCGCGAAGCCGAAGCCGAACTCGCCCTCGGCGACGTCGACGCCGCCCTCAACAGCGCCCACCAGGCCATCGAGCACATGGGCGGCGTCACCTCCGCACGCGGCACCAGCACCCTGAAAGACCTCCGCACCCAGCTCTCCACACGCCGGACGATCCCCGCGGTCCGCGACTTCCTCACGGCTACCGCCTGAACACCGTCCCCACGCTTTCGGGTGTTCCTTGCTCGGCCACCACCGCGCTTCGGCATGCTGATGAAGCTGCGATCGCGCGGACTCGTGCCTTCGGGCGTGGTGCTCGGCGGGCGATGTCCCGCCAGCCGAACAACAGGAGGAGCACGCCATGGGGTGGAAGTCGGAGGAGTTCGGGCCGTCGCACGAGGGCTGGACGGGAGCGCTTCTCGACGACGGGAGCGAGCCGGGCCCGGTCTACCTGGATCCCGGAAGCGGCGCCGACTTCCACGAGACCCGCGAGTGGTGGGCCTACAGCGGGATCCTGAACCGGCCGCGGGCGGCCCAGGCCCGGGCGGCGTGCGCGTGCGGCTGGCGGGGAACCACGACCTACCCCATCGACTGGACGACGGTGGACACCGCCAGCCTCTACGAGCCGGTCATTGACGGCCCCGAAGACGACTGGGAACACCACATCGCCGACGTCGAATCCCGAACCGTGCCCCTGCCTACCGAGCTCGCCGCCCTCCTGGAGCTCGTCGAGGACCACCTCCTCAACCTGGCCAACGACGCCCCGCTCGCCGCGCTCCGGGCCGTAGCTGCCCTGGAGCGCACGACCCGACAGGCAGCCAGGACCGCCGCCTACCACGCCAAGGACGACGAGCTCACCGCAGAAGCGATCGGAACCGGCCTCGGACTGTCCCCCGACAAGGCCGACTCACGCCTGACCCACTACGCGCTCCGCCACTGACCTCTCCGTACGGCAAGCGGACCGACACTGTGGTCCTTGGACCGCTGCCGGCCAGCCTGATCTTCACGCCGAGCTGAGACCGGCGCGCTGGTGAGCAACAGATCGGGCAGGGCCGCCCGGTCACCGGCGCCTGCAGTACTCCTGCCGCGCCCGGACGAGGGCGTGCCATCGGGAACGGACCTGCTCCTCGTCGTCGACCCACCGTGTAGTGGAGCCCGCGGGGCGGGGTAGGCCGGCCATGAAGCGGGCGATGTCGCAGAAGTAGGCGAAGTCGCCGGTGGCGGTCAGGGTGTGAAGGCGGTCGATGGTGGCGGTCAGCTCCTGGTCCTCTTCGCGGACGGCGTGGTGGAAGGCGAGTGCGAGCTCCACGAACCGGTGGAGGAAGGGGAGACCGGCGCTGTCGATGTCGGCGTGCAGGGCCTGGGCGCGGTCGGTGACGCCGACGGTCCCCGCGTCCTTGACCAAGCCGGCGATCGATGCGAGGAGGGTGTTGGAGCGTTGGTCGAGGCCCTCGAGGAGTTGGTGGGCGAGCGCGAGTTCCTCGTCGGCCCGTACGGGATCAGCGAAGGACAGGGCGAGGGCGAGGCGGACCTGCATCATGGCGCGCTCGCCGGCCACACTCCGCTCTTCGGCTTCCGCGCGGCCAGCTTCGAAGGCGGCGACGGCCTGGCCGGTGTCGGCGTGGGACCAGTGGATGTCGCCCAGGACGCGGTGGTGGCGGCCCTTCCACCCCAGAGTGGGCACGGCGGCCAGGGCGGCGGGGAAGTCGCCGGCGAGTCGGGACAGGTTGGCCAGGCCACGTCGGGCCTTGGGTGCGAGGCGGCCGTCGGCCTCGGCGACCTGCCGCATTCCGGCCCGGGCGGCGGTGCCCCGGTCGAGATCCTTGTACGCCTTCGCCCGGTAGTACAGGGCGAGTTCGGTGAGGCCGGCGGACAGCAGTCCGGAGTCCAGTACCTCGCTCAGCCGCTCCACCGTGCGTTGGCGGTGCTCGCGCTGGCGCCGGGTGATCGCGGTGAGGAGCTCGGCCAGGGCGTCCGCGGGCGTGTCCGGGGCGCCGGTGCTGTCGGCGGGGAGGGTGAGGGGCTCCCAGACGGAGTCGTCGGTGTAGTCGAAGGCAGCGGCGGTGAGCCACCCCAGGTCGGTGAGGCGGTGGTCGCGGGCCAGGCGCAGGCCCTGGCGCAGGCACGCCACCAGCAGCATCCGGCTGGGGGCCTGGGCGGTGGCCGTCGTCCACTGTTCGCCGAGGGCGGCCAGCGCGCGGGTCGCGGCCTGGTGCCAGTCGGTGTCCGTCCAGCGGTCCTCGTTGTGGGTGTCCTCGCGTACGGCCGTGCGGATCGCCCGGTGCAGGTGGTAGGGCCACAGTGCGTACGGGTTCTCGGCGATCAGGGGGCGCTCGGTGAGGCGGCGGGCGGTGGCCTGCTGGGTGAGGCCGGCGGCCCGGGTGGCCAGGTCCAGATCCCAGGCGTCCAGCAGGGAGATGCTGCGCAGAACGTGTCGTTCCTCGGGGGTGAGGTCGGACATGACGCGGGCCAGGAGCGCGGGGAAGCTGCAGTCGAAGTCGACGGGGGTGGGGGTGCGGCCGCTACGGCGGATCTCCAGAAAACGAGAGACCGCGAGGTCCAGGTGCAGCGGCAGACCGTGGGAACGAGCGGTGATCGCCGCGCGGATCCTGCTGCCGATGAGCGGGTGGCCGCCCTGGACCAGCCGTTGCGAGAGGTACGCCTCACAATCCTCGGGGGACAGGTCGCCGATCAGATGCTGCCGTCCGGACCCCGCGATGTGCCTGGGCTGCGGCACGGCGGGAGCGGCCAGGCCGGGCCAGGCGCTGGGGCCGGTCCAGTCGAGCGCACCGTGGAGAGCCGGGTCGGCCCACTGCAGGCGGCTGCGCCCGGCAAGGACGAAGAACGCGTTCGGCATGAGCCAGACTAGGCGCTGCAGGAGCCGTTCCAGGTCCCGGTGGCGGTCGGCGGTGTCCTCGAAGGTGTCCAGCAGGATCACCGGGGTCACCTGCTTTTTCGCGGGCAGCTGGGCCAGGTCCCAGGCCAGCAGGTGCGGGTAGTACGACAAGCTCTCCAGGTCCGGGGTGGCCTCCAGGAGGGCCGCGGTGCGTGCGGCGCCCGCGAGGGCCTGGGCGCGGTCGTGGCGTTCGCGCAGTGCGGTGACCAGGGCGGAGGTGACCTGTCCGGCAGCGGAGCCGATCAGACCGGGCAGCTGCAGGGCCGCCGCGATCTCCCCGACGCCGGCCTGGAGCTGGCCGGGCAACAGGTTGGTGACCTTGCCCGCGATCCCGGTGCGCCGGATGTACTCGTCGAGGAGCTCGCCGGGGTGGACGGCTTCCCAGTAGTTGCGCAGGGCCACGTCGAAGGACGGCAAGGTCCGCCCGAGCGCTCCTGCAAGCGCGAGGCGGATCGTCAGCAGGACGCGCTCGTAGTCGGATCCGGTCGATGCCGAGCGCGACAGGTCGATCCGGATCGGCAGGAGCCGCTGGGTCCAGGACGGCGCACCCCACTGGACGGGCCGGTCCTCGGCCGCGGCCAGGGCGGCCTCGATCTTGCGGAGCAGCGTGGACTTCCCGGCACCGCCCACGCCGTGGAGCATGATCACATTCGTTCGGGGGGATTCGAGATCCTCGACGTCGAAACTGGGCCTGGCCACGCGCTGCAGGTGCTCGCCGAGCGCGGCCGCGACCGCCGCCCACTGGGACTGGCGGTCGGTGAACGCCTCCACCGCGTCGTACTCCGGGTTGTTGGAGCTGAATAGCGCACGAAGGTCGGCCACGGTCGGTCCCCCCAGAATGATCATCGGCGGTATCAACCGTATGTCCTGGGGCGTGGGGTGTGGCCACCTTTCGCAACGCAGGCGTCGCTTCCCCATCGTCCCGCCCAGAGACAATGGCGCACCGTTCCCTCCGAGTACATGAAGGAAATACCTTGTCAGAGCACGTAAGCCCCGAGACCGCCACGTATCTAGTGGAGAAGGTGAGGGCTTGGTACATGGCACAGATCAGGGACGAGCAGGGCTCCGTCGGCCCCGGCTCCGAGCACCTGAAGACGCTGAAGGCGGAGCTGGCCGTGTGCGCCGCCGATCTGCTCGCGCTTGAGGAAGATGCCAGCTCGGAGGAGGTGGCCGAGATCGCGGCCCGCTACGCCGCCCGAGCCCAGGAACTGGGCGGCCGGTAGACGGACGTGTGCTGCAGAACGGGCAGCATCGCCGTGGTGGTCGTGAAGGGGAGGGTGCGCGGCTGCAGGTGGGCGGGCATCAGGGGCCAGGCCAGCGCGGCGATCTCGACCAGATCCGACCGGTATTGCGGCAGCTCCCTGTCCAATCGCTTGAGGGTGGCGAGCAACTGGGCCGCTTCGGCCGACGTGTACGGACGGCGCTGCTCGGCCTCGACCACGGCGCCGGCCCGGGGCGGTCCGCTCAAGGTGCCGTCCGGGGTGCGCTCGTTGAGGTAGACCGAGGTCAGGTCCCTGCGGACGACGGAAACGCGGTGGACGAACGGGGAGCGTTCGGCGGCGTCGGCCACGGTGGGCATGATGGTGACCGTCGCGGTGTGCGCGGCCGTCGCGGTGAACCGCGGCGGCTGGACGCCCAGGCTGGCGATCTCCGCGCACCGCGTCGCGGTCCCCAGCCGGCTGTCTGCCGCACGCCCCCCGATCACGACGAGCTCCACGCGCCGGCCCGCCCGATGGTCGCGCCGCGCGCTGGTCAGGAAGTGGCCGACACTGTCTGGGGCGATCTCGATCAGCATGTCCCCGCGGTGCGCACGTACGTACGCCTCGGCCATCTCCTGCCACGCCCGGTAGTCCGGCCTGATCCGCGCGGACGCGGTACGCGGCTCCTCCTCAAGGAGCCGGCGGTAGTCGGGGTGGAGCATCTTGAAGCGGCCGCCCTCGATCCCGATGGGCTTGCGCTGGCGTAACGCCCGGCGCAGCATGCGAGCCATGTACGACTTCCCCGACCCCTGTTCGCCCATCACGTACAGACTGACGGGGTCGTCCTGCGGAGTGATGGCACTCAGGAACATCGGGACGTACAGCTCGTCGAAGATCCACCGGTGCTCGCTGGCCGACAGGCGGTGGTAGTCGACGCCGGGCGGCACGGTGAGCGGCTGGGCAATGCGGCGGACCGGCTCGGCCAAGGCGAAGGCGCGCTCCAGCCCTCCGGCCACCGCGAGGCGGCGCTCCGGTGCGAGCACGGCCGGGTGCAACCGCTGCTCCGTACTGGTCATGCGGCGCCGGAACTGCCAGGTCTCCGGCGCGGTCCACGGCCGGCCCCACTCCGCCACCAACGCCTCGGGCGCGCCCTCCTCTTCGCGCCAGGACGTTCCGTCCACGGTGAGCTCGTTGCGGTAGAGCACGTGAAGCCCGCGCCGGACCACCATGACCTGGTCCGCGAGCCGTTCGGCCTCGACGGCCTCCAGGAACAAGGGCAGATTCCGCGTGCACTGGTCGAGGTTGCCCCACGACACGGACCGGCCCACACCCTCCTCCTCGACCTGCGTCAGGTAGCGGTCTAGCCCGCTGAGCTGCGCCTCGGCCTCCGACGTGGCCAGCGCCACCACCTCGACCCGGTAGCCCGCCGTACGCCAAGTACGGGTCGTCGCGATGGCCTCCGCCAGATCGGCGATCGGGGCCTCCAAGACCGCGTCGAACCGTCTCCGGCGTACGTACGCCTCGACCTCCGCCTGCCACCGCAGGACGTCGGGGCGCACCCGCACGCCGGCCGTGAGGTCGTCTTCCCTCATGAGCTCGGCGTACTGGGGATGGGCCTTCTTGTAGAGGTCGCGGCCGATCAGCACGGCGCCACCCCGCCGGGCGAGAACCGCCAATAGGAGTTCGCATAGCCGGGACTTCCCGGCGCCCGCCGGGCCGGCGACGACGATGACCACCGGCTGGCTCTGCGGGACGGCCTGCGCGGTCCAGGTCGGCAGGATCTCCGTCGCCAGGATCTCGTTGTGCCGGCGTTCGGTCAGGGCGACTGGGACGACGTCCTCGTCTCTCAAAGCGACTCCCCGCTCTGTTTCGGGCTCACCAGCCGCCCTGCTGCTTCAGTCCTCAACGATCAACGCAAAATTGAGGTTAAATCCAGCGGTAAGTAAAACGCAAATCTAAGGTTCAGAATGCGGTATGATGGGTGTTGGAGGTGACCTATGCCCAACGAAGAAGAGCTGTTCGCGGCCGTGGACGCGCTGCTCGCAGGGGAACCCGAGATGCCGCCACCGGCAGAACGGGCCCGTCTGCGCGAAACCGCCGGCGTTACCCAGGCCCGGCTCGCCCAGACACTGCAGACCAGCACCCAGTCGGTGAAGAACTGGGAGTCCGGCCGCAGCGAGCCGCGGCCGCCGCGCCGCCAGGCGTACCAGCGGCTCCTGGACGGCTGGGCCGCGCAGTACGGCACTGGCGCGCACCCGCAGGCCGCACCGGTGGCGCCCGCCACGTTCACCGGCACCCCCGCCGCCACCACGGCCCAGGAGCCGGCCCCCGCCGTCGAGTCGCCGGTGCCCGCGATCCGCGCGGAGCCGTCCTCGTCGTCACGGCGCCCCGCCGCGAAGCGGGCGACACCGAAGCCCGCCACCCCGACGGCGGCCACCACGGACCCGCGCTTCGCGAACGGGCCGCTCGCCGTCCTCGACGCCGAGGACGGACAGGTCGTGGCCTACTGCACCGGTGGCCTGGTCCTCGACGTGCCCGCCAAGTCGCTGCCGTCGCTGGTGGAGTGGACCCTCGCCCACGCCAAGCTCGGCGCGCCCCGGCTGCACCCGCTGGGCAAGGACTCCGATCCGCTCGTCGTGCTGACCGCGGCTGCCGCCGTCCGGTACGGGCTGCCCGAGAAGCTGAGCGACGAGGAGCGCCTGGCGGGCCGGCTCCCGGAGGGCCACAAGGTCCTCAAGCAGCTGGCGAAGGCCGACTGGCAGCTGACTCAGCGCGGTTTCGGCCCCTGGGCGCGGGTCTTCCGCCCCGCCGAGGGCGGACAGCGACGCTGCGTCCAGCTGTGCGTCGTCTCCTGGGACGCGCTCGACGTCCGGGACTGGGGCGACAAGGACAAGGGCGTGCTGCCCACCACGCTGCCGGCGGCGGAGCTCGCGCGCATGCTCGGCACGTTCGCGACGCGGGTCCTGACCCCGCGGGGCACGACCGCGGTGACCGGCCTGGAACTGATGACGGCGCTGCGGCCGCCGTCGCGGCGCGCGCGGGACGAGGAGACCGGCGAGTGGCGCCGGGACGCCGACGGCAACTTCGTGCGCGAGCGGATCCCCGGTTCGCTCCCGGAGGGAATCCTGGCCGCGGTGCCGTGCGAGGTCCCCGACGGCCACCCCGTCCTCGCCAGCCTTGACCTGCCGCGCTTCTACCAGCGGGGTCCGGCCGAGATGCTGATGGAGGAGACGTACGCCTGGGGACGGCCACTGACGGATGAGGAGTGCCTCAAGAGCCACGTCGTCGGCATCGACGTGAACATGGCCTTCGCCGCCGCCTCCAACGGCACCGTCGTCGGCCTGGGCGCCCCCGAATACGTCAAGCAGCCGCCCTTCGACCCGAAGGTCCCCGGCTCCTGGCTCGTCGACCTGTCCCACGTCGAACTCGACCCTCGCCTGCCCAGCCCCTTCACCCGCACCGGCGAGCGCCCGGAAGGGCCAGCCTGGTACGCGACACCGTCCGTCGCCTACGCCGTGAAGCTCGGCTACCCGGTCACGCCGATCGAGGCGCACCTGCGCCCGGACAGCGGCCGCTACCTGGACCCCTGGTACCTGCGGCTGAAGGACGCCTACCTGGCCACGATGGCCGACCTCGGCGTTACCGCCGACCTGGAGGGCCAGGCGTTCCTCGACGCGATGGCCGCGTCCAAGACCGCCGACCCGGAGCTGACGATGGTGCTCCGCGCGATCAAGGCCACGGCGAAGGGCGGCATCGGCAAGCTCCGCGAACGGCCCCGCAGCGCCCAGCACGGTGAGCCGTGGCCGGCGCTGTCGCGGCCCACCTGGCGCCCCGACATCCGTGCGGCCGTCCTGTCGACGAGCCGGGTCATCATGCACCGCAAGATCATGAAGATGGCCGCGCTCGGTCTGTACCCGGTCGCCATCAACTCGGACTGCGTCGTCTACCCCTCCGACGGGCCCAGCCCGCTGGACTTCCTGCCCGCCACCCCGGGCCCCGGGCAGTTCCGCCTCGGCGTCACCCCGGGCCTGGTCAAGTACGAGGGCAGCCAGACCACTCTGTGGGCCGAGGCCCAGTACGAGCAGGATGGACCGGACACCAACATCGCCCGCATCATCAAGAGCGGCGGCCACAGCGCCGTCGACGACGGGGAGTAGACCGCGATGGGCAAGCTCGGGGACAGCCTCGACCAGGCGGTGGCGAAGGCGTTCACCCGCCCCGCCCCCAAGTCGGCACAGGCGCAGATGAAGTACCTCGCCAAGCAGCTCAAGTCCACCAAGGCCGCAGCCGAAGCCCTGGGCGTCTCCCAGCGCACCGTCGAGCGGTACATCAGCGGCAAGCTCAAGCGGCCCCGCAAGGAACTCGCCGCCCGCCTCGCGGGCGAGGTGCGCAAGCGGTGGCAGCCCCAGATCCGCGCCAAGGCCAAGAAGGCCGCCGCCACCAGCGGCGGAATCGTCATCGAGACCCGGGCCCGGTTCGGCTACACCGCCGCATCCGGCACCACCGACGACGGCCGCATGCGCCACCTCACCCAGGCCCTGCCCCCCGACTACGCCGCCCGCCTCTTCGAAGCCCAGGAGCAAGGCGCCACCGAACAGCAGCTCCTCGACATCGCCGCCGAGGGATTCCAGGAGATCTACTTCAAGGACCGCGGCCGCCGCGCCGGCGGCCTCCTGGTCGAGTTCACCGACGTGGACCACATCGACGTCCAGCTCTAACAGCACCACGTCCAAGGCCCCGAACAGTGCTGCTTGGTCCGGGGCCTTGGCACGCTGCGCACCTTCGAGGCGATTTCGCCAATCGCTTCCGCCCTGGGCGGATGAAGGAGCAGCCGTGTCCGTAGCCTTCGAGGTGGCGGGAGTGAGCCAGGTCGTGGGAGGGGGCAGTTGTGGCTGATGGTCAGAGCTGGGAGCGGAGTAACGAGCTCGCGTACGGGATGGTGGCGTGGCGGCGGGCGGTGATGACCTGTGGGGCGCTGGTGGTGTGGCACACGGGCTACGACAACCGGGCCGACCCCGGCCCGAGGGGACCGCGTCCGGGCCGCCCGGACGCCCCCGACGTCGCCGAGTTCAACTCCGTGTGGATGCGCGTTGTCGCGCTCCTGGCGCTCGCGGCATGCCGCGCCGCGCGCGAGGCGGACGTCCTGGTCGACGACGTCGAGCTGCCCACCTTGTGTGCCTGGGTCGACGGCGCCTACACCGAGCGCCTGCACGAAGGGCCGCTGGAGACCGGCGAACAGCGCGAGCGCACTGAGGAGGGCTGGCGCGAGCTTGTCGGGGACGAGAAGCGTCGGCACCGTGCTCGTCATGTGCTCGTCGACAACGTTGCGGCGCACATCGCCGACGAACGGGAGCTCGCAGACACCCGCGACGGGACCGAGCCACTCCCGTTGACGATCGGGGACCGGGCCCGCGCAGTCCGGGCAGCGGGGATCCCGGATCTTGAGCCGGAATGGGCGGGCTCGCTGTCCTATGCCCGGGCCCAGATCGACCGACTCGAGCTGGCCCTGCGCGGCGGACTGTGGACCCCCACCCGCGAACACCGCCGGTTCGCGGAGATCCTGCACCGAACCCTGGTCGCCGAGCCGGACTTCCCGAGCCTGCCCGCAGGGGTGCCCGGCCCCGCCTGGGTGCAGCGGGTGCTGCGGATGCCCCACATCAGCTCCACGTACCTCGCCCTCACCGAGCTGCCCGAATTCGTGGCGTACGGCCCGAGAGGGAACGCCGGAGACCCGCTGGGCAACGCCGCCGGCTCCGTCGCAACCAATGCGGTGCACGCGCTGGCGAAGACGGCAGTCGACCTCGAAAAGCTGTGGGCGGCCCGCCCCGCGGATCAACCGGTGGCCCTGTGGGAGCGAGCGCACCTTCCCGCACCGGTCCGCACGCAGGTCCTGGCCGTCGAGAAGGTGGTGCACGAACTGGCCGTCGTCCTCTTCTCCATCGCCGACCACGACGTCGAGCAGTGACTGGCTGAGGACACCCGCCACCAGCCAGTCCAGACTGTTGGCAAACAGGCAAGATCATCCGCCGTCGGATGGCACCCGCGCTTCCGTACGCCCTGGTTCCTCCCCTCTGCCCGGAGGACGATGGACTCATGGGCACCCACGACCAAGACCAGGACGACGTCGCCGACCAGGTCGGAACGCTGCTCAGCGTGGCTGGCGCCCAGAAGGTGACGGAGGGACTGCGCGAGGCGATGGAGGATGTCCAGCGCTCCGTGGCGGTGCTCGCCGCCCGGGTCCGAGGCGCGCACACCGCCCGCGTCTGGGTACCGCTCCGTTACACCTCGTGGGAGTCGTACTGCGGCACGGAGTTCGGCATGAGCCGCGCTCAGGCATACCGGCTCCTCGACGTCGCCCGCGCCTTGGCCGCGATCCACGGCGCCGTCGCGGCCGGCACCGAGGTGTCTCGTGTGCGAGACAACGACCCGGACGCCGGGGTCGCGCTCGACTACGGCCTGTCCCAGCGGGCCCTGATCGCTGTCTCCGGCCGCAGCAGCAATGTCGCAGAACTGATCACCCGCCGACTCGCCGCACTCGCCGACAGCGGCCTGACGGCCCTCGACGAGCCCACGGTGCGCGCCGTGGTCCGCCAGGCTGTCCGCGACGTCCGCACCGCCCCGCCCCCGCCGCCCGCCGAGCCGTCGGCGGACCCGATCGTCGCCGAGATGCGCGCCGTCGTCGACAACCTCGTCGCCAGCACGTACGCGATGGGGGAGCTGATGCTCGAAGTCGCCCCCGCCTACCTGTCCGACGAGCAGGCCACGGACATCCTCGCGCTGCTCTGTGAACAGATCGGCGAGCCCCTCGAGCACGGCCTGGCCGCCCGCCGCTACGCGATGTCCGGCGACCGCCGCGCCCTGCACGGCACCGTCCTGTGACCCCTGCTGCCGCAAGGCACATGAGCTCCGCACCTGCCTGCCCGCGCGGCCGGCGGACCGGCGAGGGCACACTCGGTAGCGCCCCCCAACGGCGCCGGACCTGCCTGCCGCCGCCTTGGGCGTCACCCGTTCGGATGCGGGCGGGTGCTCCCGGAGCAGCCGGAGCGGAGGCTGGGCGCATGTCCGCCAAGCTGATCGTCTACCCGCCGGACGCACAGGGCTGGCGCCGCGTCCGCTACGACGGCATCGCGATCGGGGTCGCCCACCGCCCGGCCGACATCCGTGTCTTCCTCGCCGCGGCCGGGCTCGAGGACGCGGAGGACGTCGACCTCACCGACCCCGACTTCGTGGAGTGGAGAGGCGCTGGCCCAGAAGCGTGGGATCCCGCCCCCTGAGGCACCGCCCTCTCCAACGCTCCGGATGGCCTTGTTGGTGAGTTGTTACGAGAGCGCGTGTAGCTCAGGCGCGAGAACACCCTCTTCTACGAAGAAGGGATGTTGCTGTGTTTTGAGAGCACCTGGATGCTTGCTTCGGGACCATGGTTGCGCGTTGCGCAGGGAGGGGCCTGGATGCTGTCGACGGGGACCGTTCGTCGCCGTGTGCGTGCGCTGTGCGGTGCCCGCCTGTCCAATCGCGGTTTACAACAAGTTGTGGCTTCCGTTGTGCGCCTGGAGCGCGTCCTTGCGGTACACCATCGGATTGAGGTCGAGGTGAGGCAT
>NZ_JBSGXB010000073.1:0-27493 GCF_053609185.1 Streptomyces sp. NPDC054956
CCGGAGGCCGCCGCGGGCCCCGCGGCACCCCGCACCCCGCCCGCGGGCCGGACCCCGCGGGCCGCCCCGGCCCCCGTACCCGGCCGCGGGGCGTCTCGCACCCCCCCCCGGCACGGGTTGGAGGAGGCGGTGGACGTCCTCGGGCAGGCCGTCGCCGAGGCGGCCGAGGCCGCCGGACTGCCGCGGCTCGCGCCCGGCGTCCCGTACGCCGGCCAGGTCTCTGCCTGTCTGGCCAACGCGGACCTGCCGGTGGAGGAGCAGCGGCTCGCGCGGGCCATCGGTGCCCGCGGCTGGGGCACCGCCACCGAGGTGCGCAACGACACCTTCGCGATCCTGCGGGCCGGGCTGACCGGGACCGGGGGGCCGCGCGGGGTCGCGGTGGTGTGCGGGGCCGGCGTCAACTGCGTGGGCATGCTGCCCGACGGGCGCACGGCCCGCTTCCCGGCGCTCGGGCAGATCTCCGGCGACTGGGGCGGTGGCGGCGGACTGGCCGCCGAGGCCATGTGGTGGGCGGCGCGCGCCGAGGACGGGCGCGGCGGGCCGACGCGGCTCGCGACGGCCCTGCCCGGCCACTTCGGGCTGGGCTCCATGTACGAGCTGATCGAGGCGGTGCACCTGGACGCGATCGCGCCGGACCGCGTCCACGAACTGGTGCCGGTGCTGTTCTCGGTGGCCGCGGCCGGCGACGAGGTCGCCTCGGCCCTCGTGGAGCGGCAGGCCGCGGAGGTGGTGGCGCTGGCCTCGGTGGCGCTGGACCGGCTCGGCCTGCTGCACGAGGAGACCCCCGTACTGCTGGGCGGCGGCGTCCTGGCCGCCCGGCACCCGCAGCTGAACGACCGGATCGCGGAACTCCTCGCCGAACGGGCCCCGTACGCCCGCCCGACGGTGGTGACGGCCCCGCCGGTGCTGGGCGCCGGCCTGCTGGGACTGGACGCGATCGGCGCGGGCCCCGAGGCCCACGGGAAGCTCCGCGCCCACTTCGGTTGAACCCGGTCACCCGGGGAACCGCAGCGGCCCGTGGGGCGTATTCACGGTGAAGCGGTGACGGAGGGGCGCGGGGCGTACCGGGTCGGGACAGGGGACGGACCGGGGACGGACCGGGGCGGATCGTGACTGATCCAGCACCGGGTGCTGTGGTCGACCGCCACTAAGGCCATACTGCTGCGAAGCACTAGGGCGTGTCTTTCGGATCAGGTCGGATCAGGTGCGGTGCCGGACGCCGCGGGCCCGGCCCGATCCGAGAGACACGCCCTGAGGACCGAGGGGGAGGTCACGGTGGCCATCACATCACGCGCGCCCGCGCCCGAAAGCGGCGTCGTGGCGCCCTCCGGGCCGTCCGCGCCACCGCCTGACGGGCTCGCCCGGCAGGGCACTGCCTGGGCCGAGGGCGTGGAGCGGCTGCGCGCCGCCGCCACGACCGAGCCCGGCCGGCTGCGGATCATCGGCGCGGTCCTGGCCGCGCTGGTCCTGCTGTTCGGCGCGGTGGCCCTCTGGGAGGTTTCGGGCCGGGTCACCGCCGCCGACGACGTGGTGGGCCGCAGCCAGCCGCTGAGCGCGGACGCGGCGAGCATCTACCGTTCGCTCGCGGACGCCGACACGGCCTCCTCCAGCGGTTTCCTCGCCGGCAGCGACGAGCCCCACGAGGTCCGCAAGCGCTACGAGAAGGACATCGCCAACGCGTCCCGGCTGCTGGTCAGCGCGGCCGCGAACACCGGCGCCGGCGAGGACTCGCGCAAGCAGATCACCCTGCTGAGCGAGCAGCTGCCCCGCTACACCGGCCTCATCGAGCAGGCCCGGGCCACCAACAAGCAGGGTCTGCCGCTCGGCGGCGCCTACCTCCGCTACGCCAACGAGCAGATGAGCACGCAGCTGCTGCCCGCCGCGCAGCGGCTCTACGAGGCCGAGACCGGCCGGCTCTACACCGACTACGACGACGCCCGCGCGGTACCGCTGGCCTCGCTCGGTGCGGGCCTGCTCGCGCTGGCCGCCCTGGTGTGGGCCCAGCGGCGCAACTACCGTCGTACCAACCGCGTCTTCAACCACGGGCTGGTCGCCGCGACCGCCGCCACACTGGCGGTGCTGCTGTGGCTGGCCGCGGGTCACACGGTCGCCCGGGCCGGGCTGAGCGAGGCGCGAACGGACGGGCAGGAGTCGCTCAAGGTGCTCAACGACGCGCGGATCGCCTCGCTCAGGGCGCGGGCCGACGAGAACCTGACGCTGATCTCGCGCGGCGCCGTGCTGGCCGACGACAAGAAGTCGGACAAGTACGACGTGGACTTCGCGCACGACATGAAGCTCCTGGAAGAGGGTCTCGCGACGGCGTCGAAGCTCGCCGACGACGAGGCCGGCCGCACCCCCGTCGCCGACGCCACGGCAGGCGTCGCGCGGTGGAAGGAACTGCACACGGCCGCCCGGCAGACGGACCTGAAGGGCGACTACCAGGGCGCCCTCGGCCAGGTCATCGGGGACAAGGACCACAAGGAGTTCAGCGGGGCCGCCTTCGACACGGTGGACGCCTCGCTGGAGCGGGCGGTCGGCCACGAGCAGCAGGAGTTCACCCGGGCGGCACAGGGCGGGCTCGGGGCGCTCGACGGTTTGTTGACAGGCACGGCGGCCCTGGCGGTCGTCGGCGCGGTGGCGGCACTGCTCGGCATCGGGCGCAGGCTTTCGGAGTACAGGTGAGCGCGATGCCGGAACGAGTGAGGCGCGAGGACCAGGAGTACGAGCCCGGTGGCGTGCGGAGGCTCGCGGGCCGGCTGCGCGGCTGGGGCGGGGTCGGCGCGATGGCCGTGGCCTGCGCGCTGACGGCCGCGGCGGTGCTGCTGCCGCTGGCCCAGGCGGCCCCGGGCAACACGGGGCACCCGTCCCTGGTGCGCGAGCCGGCCAGGATGGCCGTCGCTCCGCTGGCTCCCGGAGACACCTGCCAGGACCCGGAGGCGAGCCTGCGTCCCAACGGCGTGGACGGTGCGGCCATCCAGCGCATCCGCGCGGCGGGCCACCTCGTGGCGGGCGTGGACCAGAACAGCTTCAAGTGGGGCTACCGCAATCCGGCCGGACAGCTCGACGGTTTCGACATCACCCTGGTCAAGGCCATAGCCAAGGACATCCTGGGCGACGAGAACGCGGTCATCTACCGGGCGATCCCCACCAGCCAGCGCATCCCCGCGCTCAAGGACAACACCGTCGACATCGTCGTGCGGACGATGACGATCAACTGCAAGCGGCTGGAGGACGTCGCCTTCTCGACTGCCTACTTCGAGGCCGGGCAGCAGGTGCTCGCCCCCAAGGGCTCGACGATCACCGGCTACGACTCCTCCCTGAAGGACCGCAGGATCTGCACGGCGGCCGGTTCCACGGCCGAGGCCGCGCTGGCCTCCCAGTCGTACGGTTCGGTCCCGGTCAGCGTGCCCAACCAGCTGGACTGCCTGGTCCGGCTGCAGCTGGGCGAGGTGGACGGCATCATCACGGACAACGCCCTCGCCGCCGGCCAGGCCGCGCAGGACCCCTCGGTCCGGCTGGTCGGCTCCCCGTTCACCAAGGAGTTCTACGGGGTGGCCATGAACAAGGACGCCGGCGATCTCGTTCGCCGGGTCAACAAGGTGCTGGAGGACTACCGTTCGGGCGGTGAGAACAGCCCGTGGATGAGCGCGTACAAGACCCATCTCAAGCCCGTGCTGCCCGGCGTGAGCGGACCGCCCGCGCCCAAGTACCGGGACTGATGCCGGTGTCCGATTCTGATCCCGATGGCACGAGACCGAAGGCGGGACCGGTGGAGGCACATCCTTTGGGAGCACAGCCGGCAGTGATGGACCGGGACGGCGTGGACCGCGCGCTGGCCCGGCTGGGCGCGGAGCACGAGGCCATCGAGACCTCGCTGCTCGCGCTCCAGGACCACGCCGGGCGGCGGCTCCTGGAGGGCGCCGGGCTGACCGGGGTCACCAAGGAGCGCTGGGCCGAGGCGGACGCGGCCATCACCCGGCTGTGGCGCTACTTCGACGCGTACAGCGGGGCGCTGTCCGCCGCCCGCGAGATCCGGGAGCGGCGGCGCTGGCCGAGCCGCGAGGACCTGGTGGAGCTGACCGACCGGCTGCTCGGGCCCGGGGTGCTGATCGCCGGGGCCGCCGTGGAGGGCGTGGCACTGGCGGAGCGGTTCTCGCTCGCCGAGCTGGTGGCCCGTATGAACGAGCTGTACGCGGGCTCCCTGGACGTGGTGGTGGCAGCCGACTCGGTGTGGTCCGCGCTGCCCGCCCGGATCGACCTGCTCTCGGCCGAACTGCACCGCACCCGTACGCTCGCGCACTCGGTGGGGGTCCGCCCCGGGGAACATCCCTCGGGGGACGACCTGGAGGCCATCACGGCCGAGCTGACTCAGCTGCGGGCACGGGTGATCGAGGACCCGCTGGCGTTCTGGGTCCCGGTGGCGGGGAGTTCCGCGCCGGGCGGCGGCCGGCCCGACACCGTGCGGTACGACCGGGCGGCGCTCGCGCTGGAGGACGTACGCCGGGAGGTGGAGGCGGTGCTGGCCGTCCGGCAGGACTCCGAACAGCGGCTGATCGGCCTGCGGGACGTGCTCTCCCGGGCCGACCGGACCCTGGCGGAGGCCCGGGTGGCGCGCGGCGAGGTACTGGCGAAGATCGCGGCGTCCGAGGTGCCGGCGGTGAGCGGTCCGCCGACGGTGCTGCAGGAGCAGCTGTCGGCGGCGGCCGAGTACCGGCGCCGGTCCCAGTGGCACCGGCTGTCTCCGCTGCTGGAGTCGCTGGAGGAGCGGGCCGAGGAGGAACTGCTGCGGGCCCGTGAATCGTTGACCGCGGTGACGGCCCCGCTGGCGATGCGGGCGGAGCTGCGCGGGCGGCTCGACGCCTACAAGGCCAAGGTGGCCCGGCACGGAATGGCGGAGGACCCCCTGCTGATGGAGCGGTACGACACGGCCCGGCGGATGCTGTGGAGCGCGCCCTGCGATCTGCGGGCCGCCGAGCAGGCCGTGCTGCGCTATCAGCAGGCGGCGGCCGAGACCCTCGTGCCACCGCAGCAGGACCAGCAGCAGCAAGCACAACACCAGCAACAGCAACAGCAACAGCAACAGCAACAGCAACGGTCGGACCGGCAGTGGCCCGGCGGGCCGGGAGAGGGGGACGCGTGAGTCTGATCGGAACGGCGTGCATGCGCCCCGGCTGCCCCGGCTCGTACGAGGACATGGGCGGCGGCGAACTGTACTGCGACACCTGCGGGCTGGCTCCGGCCGGCGCCGTCGCGGCGGGCGCCGAGGAGCTGGTGTCGGTGCCGACGGCGATGACGAGCGCGGCGCGCCACGGCGATTCGCAGGGCTCCCAGGGCTCCCACGGGTCCGGGCGGTCCGCTTCCTCGGCCTCCTCGCGGGCCTCCCGCTCCTCGCGTTCCTCCTCTTCCCGGCGCTCCGTGTCGGGCCGGCTCTCGCGCGCGCTCTCGGGCGCCGCGTCCACCCGGTCGGTCTCGGTGCGCAGTTCGGGCTCGGCCCCCTCGGGTTCGGGGCGCAGCCGGCTCGGGGCCGGGCTGGTCAACGTGCCCGAGGTGCCGCGTCCCGATCCTTCGGAGGCGGTGCTGGAGAATCCGGAGGTCCCTGAGCGCAAGCGGTTCTGCTCGCGTTCGGACTGCGGTGCTCCGGTGGGCCGGGCCCGCGGTGAGCGGCCGGGACGGACGGAAGGTTTCTGCACCAAGTGCGGTCACCCGTACTCCTTCGTGCCCAAGCTGCACGCGGGCGACCTCGTCCACGGTCAGTACGAGGTCGCGGGCTGCCTCGCGCACGGCGGCCTCGGCTGGGTCTACCTCGCGGTGGACCGGGCCGTCTCCGACCGGTGGGTGGTCCTCAAGGGCCTGCTGGACACGGGGGACCAGGACGCGATGGCGGCCGCGATCTCGGAGCGGCGCTTCCTCGCGGAGATCGAGCACTCCAACATCGTGCGGATCTACAACTTCGTGGAGCACCTGGACCAGCGGACCGGTTCGCTGGACGGGTACATCGTCATGGAGTACGTCGGCGGCAAGTCGCTCAAGGAGATCGCCAACGAGCGGCGGCGGCCGGACGGACGGCGCGATCCGCTCCCCGTGGAGCAGGCGTGCGCGTACGGCATCGAGGCCCTGGAGGCGCTCGGCCACCTGCACAGCAGGAACCTCCTGTACTGCGACTTCAAGGTCGACAACGCCATTCAGCAGGCCGATCAGCTCAAGCTGATCGACATGGGCGCGGTGCGGCGGATGGACGACGAGGAGTCGGCCATCTACGGCACCGTGGGCTACCAGGCCCCCGAGGTCGCAGAGGTCGGCCCCTCGGTCGCCTCCGACCTGTACACGGTGGCACGCACGCTCGCCGTGCTGACCTTCGACTTCCAGGGGTACACCAACGTCTTCGTGGACTCGCTGCCGGACCCTCAGCACATCGAGGTGTTCGGGCGGTACGAGTCGTTCTACCGGCTGCTGGTACGGGCCACCGACCCCGACCCGGGACGGCGGTTCTCCTCGGCGCAGGAGATGGCCGACCAGCTGACGGGCGTGCTGCGCGAGGTCGTCGCCCTCCAGACGGGCCGGCCGAGGCCGCAGGTCTCCACGCTGTTCGGGCCGGAGCTGCGCGTTCCGGACGACCGGCTGTTCGCCGACGAGCCGGGGGCGGAGGTGTCCCGGCTGGGCGGGCGGTCCGTGAAGCCGTCCATGAGGCGGTGGAGGTCTGCCCGTGGTGCGGCCGGGGGCGGTGCCGGTGCCGGGGCCGGGCTTCACGCTCCGGGATCGCCCCACGGTCCGGGTTCCGTTTCCGGTCCGGGTGGCCCTTCCGGTCCGTCCGGGCAGGGCGCGGCGGCGCCGGCGGCTCCGGCGGCCGCCCCGCTGGTCGCCCCCTCGGCGGCGCCGCTCACGGGCTACGGGATGACCGGGCTCGTGACCACCGCGACGCACAAGGCCGCCGGTCCGGCCGTGCCCGCCCCGCGCCGGGCCCCGGCTGCCGTGCCGATGCCGTCCGTCGTCGCGCTGCCCCGGCCGGAGCGCTCGACGCTCGACACCCGCGTGGCCTCGCTGGCGCTGCCGGTGCCGCTGGTCGACGCCTCCGACCCCAACGCCGGCTTCCTGGCCGGTCTGCTGGCCTCCGCCCCGGCCGATCTGCTGGCCGCGCTCGGCTCGGCGCCGGCCGAATCCGCCGAGCTGCGGCTGCGGGAGCTGCGGGCCCGGCTCGAACTGGGCGAGGCCGACGGGCCCCTGGTCTCCGAGGCGCTGGCCGCCCTCGAAGAACGGCATCCGGACGACTGGCGGGTGGTGTGGGCCCGGGGCATCGCCTCGCTGGCCGTCGGTGAGGACGAGACGGCGGCCCTCTCCTTCGACGCCGTCTACGACGCCTTCCCCGGCGAGCCGGCGCCGAAGCTGGCGCTGGGCCTGTGCGCCGAGGTGCTGGGGCAGTTGGACAACGCCGCCGAGTACTACCGCCTGGTGTGGGCCACCGACCCGGGCTTCGTCGGCGCCGCGTTCGGGCTCGCCCGGGTGCAACTGGCCGCCGGGGACCGGGGCGGAGCCGTGCGCACGCTGGAGTCCGTACCGGAGGCTTCGATCCACTACACGGCCGCGCGGGTGGCGGCCGTACGGGCACGCCTGCGCGACCGGTCGCCGCAGGAGGCCCTGCTGCCCGATCTGGCGGCGGCCGCCGCGCAGGTGGAGGCGCTGGAGAGGCTCGGCCTGGACTCGGTGCGCCACGAGCGGCTGAGGGCGGAAGTTCTGGGCTCGGCGCTGGACTGGGTACTGTCGGGTAGCCGGGGTTCCGACCCCGGCGGTACGTCCTTGCTCGGCTGCCAACTGGACGAGCAGGGGCTGCGCTTCGGCCTGGAGCGCTCGTTCCGCGTGCTGGCACGGCTGGCGCAGCGGGGCGAGGAGAGGATCGAACTGGTGGAGCGGGCAAACCGTTTCCGTCCACGGACGTGGGTGTGATTGATGTCGATGCATCGGCCGTCGGGCTGCCCCAGCTGCGCGGAACCCCTGGAAGAGGGTGACCGTTTCTGCGGCTTCTGCGGATACGCCCTCACGGCTTCCGCTTCCACCGGCCCGGGCACTCCGGTAACCCCCGCGGCGGTCCCGGCGCCGGCCGCGGTCCAGGAGCCGGCCCCGGTCCCGGCTGCGGTGCCTGCTCCGGCGGCCCCTGCTCCGGCGGCTCCCGCCCCGGCCGCCCCTGCTCCGGCGGCGGTTCCTGCCCCGGCTGCCCCGGCGGCGGCCGCTCCCGCGATGCCGGTGTCGGCTCCGGAGCCGGCACCGGCGGCCTCCTCCGGCTACGCGGGCGGCGAACCCGCGCCCGGCTGGGGCAGCACCTCCACCGCCGCGCCCACCCTGGTCTCCGGCTCCGCCGGCTGGACCGACCCGGCCCCGGCCGGTGCGGCCCCGCACGGGACGGGTCCCGGGTCCGGGGACCCCTACGGCGGCGAGGAGCGGTCCTGGTACGACGGCCCCGCCGCGCAGGGCGGGCCGCCCGCGGGCGGAGCCCCGTACGCCTCCTCGGCAGCGCAGGGCCCCGAGGCCGCGGGCTCGGACCCCTACGGTCCCACCGTCCAGCTCGGCCAGGGCCCGGCGGGTGCCGCGGGTTCCCCCGGCACCACCGGCCCGGCCCACGGCGCCGCCGAGGTCCGCTACGACGCCCCGGGGCACGAGGGCGCCGCTCCGGAGCCGGACGGCCCGTACGGCGACCCGGCCCCCGGCACCCCCGACCAGGCGGCCCCGTACGCCGCCCCCGCCCCGCAGGCGCAGCAGCCCGCGCACGAAGCCCCGTACGGCGGCGGCGAGCCGGAGGGCGGCGGGAAGACCTGCGTCGCCTGCCGCGCCGGCCGGGTGGACACCGACGGGTACTGCGAGCACTGCGGGCACGCCCAGCCCCGCGAGCGCGACCACCTCGAAGAGGAACTCGGGAGCGTGGCCGCCGTCAGCGACCGCGGGCTGCGCCACCACCGCAACGAGGACTCCTTCGCCGTGGCGGCCACCGCGCTGCCCGACGGCTCCGCCGCCACCGTGGCCATCGTCTGCGACGGCGTGTCCTCCGCCAGCCGCCCCGACGAGGCCTCGGCCGCCGCAGCCGGTGCCGCCAACGAGGCCCTGCTCGACGCCCTGCCCCGCGGCGCCCACCCCCAGGAGGCCATGCACGAGGCGATCCTGGCCGCCGCGGCCGCCGTCAACGCCCTCGCGCCCGAGGTCCCCGGCGCCCAGAACGCCCCCGCCTGCACGCTGGTCGGCGCCGTCGTCAGCGGCGGTCTGCTGACCATCGGCTGGGTCGGCGACAGCCGCGCCTACTGGGTCCCGGACGACCGGGCCGCGCTCCCCCGCCGCCTCACCGAGGACGACTCCTGGGCCGCCCAGATGGTCGCGGCGGGGCTGATGGGCGAGGCCGAGGCCTACGCGGACGTCCGCGCGCACGCCATCACCGGCTGGCTCGGGGCCGACGCCTACGAACTGGAACCGCACACCGCCACCTTCAAGCCCGACCACGACGGCGTGGTCGTGGTCTGCACCGACGGGCTGTGGAACTACGCCGAGTCCGCGCGGGACATGGCCCAGGTGCTCCCCTCCGACGCCGCCGCACGGCCCCTGCACAGCGCGCAGGTCCTGGTGGGCCACGCGCTCGACGGCGGCGGGCACGACAACGTCACCGTGGCCGTCGTCCCGTTCTCCGCGCCGCCGCAGAGCCCGCCCGCGAGCCCCGCCGCCCCGCAGCCCCAGGCCTGATCCCGGCACAGACCGGGCCTGATCCCCGCGCAGGCCCCGGCCTGATCCCCGTCCCCGAGGAGTACCGACCGATGGCGAACTTCGCCAAGCCGAGCGCCCCGCGCTTCAGCGTGGAGGTGTACCAGAACGAGTTCCTCCCCGAGGGCGGCCGCGACGTCCACGCCATCGTCACGGCGACCTCCACGGGCGGGGCCACCGCCACCCGCACCGCCGTGACCCCGGGCGGCGCCGCCGTCGTGATCATGGTCGACTGCTCGGGCTCCATGGAGTACCCGCCCGACAAGATGCGCGGCGCCCGCGAGGCCACCGCCGCCGCCGTCGACACCCTCCGCGACGGCACCGCCTTCGCCGTGATCGCCGGTACCCACGTGGCCACGGAGGTCTTCCCCCGACGGGGCCGCCTCGCCATCGCCGACGCGACCACCCGTGCCCAGGCCAAGGAGGCCCTGCGCGGCCTCTCCTCCGGCGGCGGCACCGCCATCGGCACCTGGCTGCGCCTCGCCGACGGCCTGCTGCGCCAGTCCACCGCGACGATCCGGCACGGGATCCTGCTCACCGACGGCCGCAACGAGCACGAGGACCCGGCCGTCCTGCGGGCCACCCTCGACGCCTGCGCGGGCCGGTTCACCTGTGACGCGCGGGGCGTGGGAACCGACTGGGAGGTCAAGGAGGTCACCGGGATCGCGAGCGCGCTGCTCGGCACCTCCGACATCGTGGCCGACCCGGCCCACCTCACCGAGGACTTCACGCGCATGATGGAGAACGTCATGGGCAAGGAGGTCGCGGACGTCGCGCTGCGCCTGTGGACCCCGGTGGGCGTGGAGATCCAGTACGTCAAGCAGGTCGCGCCGGCCGTCCAGGACCTGACCGGCCGCCGGACGGAGGCGGGCCCGCGCGCCGGGGACTACCCGACGGGCTCGTGGGGCGACGAGTCCCGCGAGTACCACGTGTGCGTACGGGTCCCGAGCGCGTCCGTGGGCCAGGAGATGCTGGCCGCCCGCGCCTCGCTCGTCCTGCCGGGGGCGCCGGGCGAGGCCCCGGCCGTCCTCGCCCAGGGCCTGGTCCGTGCCGTGTGGACCGACGACCTCGCCGCGTCCACGGCCATAAACCCGCAGGTGGCCCACTACACCGGACAGGCCGAACTCGCGCAGGCTATCCAGCAGGGCCTCGAAGCCCGCAAACTGGGTGATGTCGGGGGAGCCACGGCCAAACTCGGCCGCGCCGTTCAGCTGGCGAGCGTCTCCGGCAACGCGGACACCGCGAAGCTCTTGGCCAAGGTGGTCGATGTCGTCGATGCCGCGGCGGGTACTGTGCGACTGAAGGCGAAGGTCGCCGACGCGGATGAAATGACCCTTGAAACGCGTTCGACCCAAACCGTTCGAGTGAAAAAAGCCTGACAATCCGGTCGGGCCGGGGCACGCTGAACGAGCCGAAGACGAAGAAGTGGACCCGCCTTGACCCGGCGGGAAGAAGGAGGAAGCGCCGCGATGCCGACCTGCCCGAACGGGCACCAGTCCGCCTCCGACGACTGGTGCGAGGTCTGCGGCCACCGCATGGCTGCCCCTACGGGCACCCCCGCGGCGCCCTCCTACGGTTACGGCTACCCCCAGACCGGCGAGCCGACCGCCCAGGCCGAGCTCTGCCCCCAGTGCCGCACCCCGCGCGAGGCCATGGCCCCGTTCTGCGAGGAGTGCCGGTACAACTTCCTGACCCGCACGGCGACCTCGTACACGCCCGTCGCCCCGGACCCGGGTCAGGGTGCCGGTCGCGGTCCCGGCGGCCCCGGTGCGCACGGCGTCCCGGCCGGCCCCGGTGCGCACGGCGGCCCGCACCCCACCGGTGGCATCGGCACCCCGGGCCCGCCGCCGCCCCCTCCGGCCGCGCCGTCGGCCCCGCCCGCGTACGCGCAGGACCACTTCGACTACCAGGGCTCGCGGCCCTCCCGGGTCAACCGCCCGGCCGAGCCGCTGCAGCGCGAGGACGACTGGATGCTGCCGCCGCCGGCGCACCAGGAGTACCAGCAGCCCCAGTACCAGCCGCAGCCCCCGCCGCCCCAGCAGCACCAGTACCAGGCGACGGGTCAGTACCAGCCTCCGCAGCACCAGCAGCACCACCAGCAGCAGGCCCACCAGCCCTTCCCGCCGCAGCCCCAGGGCGGCGGCACCTGGACCGCGACCATCGGTCCGGACCGCTCGTACTTCATGGCGATGATGCACCGCAGCGGCCCCGAGGCGGCCGGGCTCAGCCTGCCCGCGTACTCGCCCGAGCAGCACCTGCCGCTCACCGGTGGCCAGATCACCGTCGGCCGCCGGCGCGCCTCGACGGGCGAGTCCCCCGACATCGACCTGTCGGTGCCCCCGGAGGACCCGGGCGTCTCGCACCAGCACGCGGTGCTCGTCCAGCAGCCCGACGGCAGCTGGGCCGTGGTGGACCAGAACTCCACCAACGGCACCACCATCAACGGTGGCGAGGAGTCGATCCAGCCCTACGTGCCGGTCCCCCTCGGCGACGGGGACCGCGTCCACGTCGGCGCCTGGACCACGATCACCATCCGGCGCGGCTGAGCCACGCCCGCCGGCCGGCCCCGTCCGGGCCGGCTAGTCCGTCTCCCCCAGGGGCCACACGTAGGGCCCCTGGGGATCGTCGAGCCACGACCACTGGCCCTCGGCGGTGACCGTCACGCCGAACCGCTCGCGCGCCGGCCGGTCCTCGCGCCGCCACAGGTCCAGCGCCTCCCTCGGGTGCAGCGCGCCCGAGGTGAGCACCAGCATGAACTGGAGGCGCTCGTTCTCCACCAGCTCGTACGGGAGCCCCTCCGGCATGCCGTACGTGCCCGGCGGCGCGGCCGTGGCCCCGCGCAGGGGCACGAAGTACGCCGAGGTGTGCAGGAAGCGGCCCTCCGCGAGCGTGGCGTCCCGTACGGTCAGCGCGATCAGCCCGGTCGACAGCGGGGCCAGGATCCGCGCCCCCGGCCGGCACTGGCCCAGCCAGGCGTACGGGATCCGCGGGAGCGTGCACGTCACCAGGATCCGGTCGAAGGGTGCGCGGGAGGGGCAGCCGCGCGCCCCGTCCCCGGTGACCACGGCCGGCCGGTAGCCGAGCCGGGCCAGGTGCGAGCGGGCCGACTCGGTGATCTCCTCGTCCAGGTCCACCGTGGTGACCAGGTCGTCGCCGAGCCGGTGGCAGAGCAGGGCCGCGTTGTAGCCGGTGCCCGCCCCGATCTCCAGGACGTTGTCCCCGTCGCGCACCTCCAGGGACTCCAGCATCTTCGCCATCAGCGAGGGCTGGCTGCTGGAGGAGACCAGCTCGCCGTCGCGCAGCCGGGTGGCGATCGGGGCGTCGGTGTAGACCCCGCGCAGCCAGCGGGCCCGCCGCCCGGGGTCGGGGTCCTCGGCCCAGAGCCGTTCGTGGCCGGCGCCGCGGCCGGTGAAGTAGTACGGGACGAAGACGTGCCGGGGCACGGCCGCGAAGGCCGCCCGCCAGGCCGGATCCTCCAGCACCCCGGCGGCGGTCAGCTCGCGGACCTGGGCCGCGTGCGCGGTCTCCAGCACGTCGCGGACCTCGGCATGTGCGCCCATGCATCCACTGTCCTGCGGACGGCGCCCCCGGGCTACCGCGCGGCGGCCCGCCGGGGTCCTCGCGGAGCCCGGACGGGGGTGCGGGACCGCGCGGGAGCAGGGTCCTAGGACCGGGGTCCTCCGTCCGGGCGTCTGAGACGATGGTCGGGTGAATGAGATTCCGCGGGGCACGGTCCAGGAGCAGACCTTCTACGAACAGGTGGGCGGCGAGGACACCTTCCGCCGCCTGGTCCACCGCTTCTACGAGGGCGTGGCGCAGGACCCGCTGCTGCGTCCGATGTACCCGGAGGGGGACCTGGGGCCCGCCGAGGAGCGGTTCGCGCTGTTCCTGATCCAGTACTGGGGCGGCCCGAACACCTACAGCGAGAACCGCGGGCACCCGCGCCTGCGCATGCGGCACGCGCCGTTCCAGGTGGACTCGGCCGCGCACGACGCGTGGCTGCACCACATGCGGATCGCGGTGGACGAGCTGGGCCTCGCGCCGGAGCACGAGGCGCAGCTGTGGCGGTACCTGACGTACGCCGCCGCCTCGATGATCAACACGGCGGGCTAGCCGGCGGCCCGGCCCGTACGGGATCCCGTACGGGTCCGGCGGGACCTTCCGGAGCGGCCGGAGCGGCTAGACCGGCCGGACCAGCAGGGCGCCGAGGCCGCCGGGGCGGCGCGTGGCGATCGAGCCGTACGGGGTGCGCAGCCGCAGCCAGCCACCGGCGGCGAACAGCGCGAGCTGCTCGGGCGCGGCGGGCGGCGCGGACGCGGCGGCGGGCACGGGGGACCGTACGGGCCGCAGGAAGCCCAGGGACTGCGCGGCGTGCACGGCGCGCAGCGGAAGTTCGGTGTCGCCCAGCGTGCGGGACCAGATCTCGCGGCCGATGCGGTCGCGCTCGGAGCGGGTCCGGTGCTGCGGGGGCAGGGCCTCGTCGCGGGCCCGGAACTCGGCGACGGCGGCCACCAGGGCCTGGCGCACCGCTTCGGGTCCGGGCAACCCGGGCACCTGCTGCCAGCCGGCGCGGGGCGGGAGCACTCCGGCCCAGGGCGGTCCGGTGACGGGCGCGGGCACGACGGCGCCGGCCTGCGGGCCCTCGTCGACGGACTCCAGGAGCTCGCCGGCCGAGACCGTCAGGTCCAGCGGGGCGGAGACGGGCGCGGCGAGCCGCGCCGTGCGGATGGCCAGCACGTCGAAGGACGGCGGCCGCCCGAAGACGGCGAGCGCACCGCCGCCGGCCTGCGCCTGCAGGCGGACGGCGGCGGCGCGGTCGTAGTGCACCAGCCGGCCCAGGAAGGCGGCGAGGTCCGCCGCCTCCCCGGAATCGGCGAAGTGCAACTGCTCGTTCATGCCGCGATGCCTCCGGCACCGGCGGTGGCGCCGGTCTGCGGCTCGTCCAGGTACTCCTGGAGGAAGAGCTTCTCCTCGGCCGTGATGCGGCGGGGCCGCCCCTCGGCGAGGTTGTAGGGCACGACCACGGTCTCGGCGCGCACGTAGACCGTCTCGGGCGCGTCCTCCGTCGCCTCGTCCTTGACCTCGTAGCGGATGGTCAGGGACGCGGCGCCTATCCGGGTCACCCAGGACTCGATGAGGACCGGCTCGTGGCGGTGCACGAGGGGCAGCTTGTAGTCGATCTCGTGACGGGCCACGACGGAACCGCCCGTGAAGGACTCACTGCCCTCCCCCGGCGCGAGGCGGAACATGAAGTCGATCCGCGCCTCCTCCAGATAGCGGAGGAAGACGACGTTGTTGACGTGCCCGAAGGCATCCATGTCCGCCCAGCGCAGGGGGCACCGGTAGTGGTGTCTGGCCATGGCCTCTGACCTCAGCCTCGGGTGAGCTTCTTGTAGGTGGCGCGGTGCGGACGCGTGGCGTCCGCGCCGAGCCGCTCGACCTTGTTCTTCTCGTACGACTCGAAGTTGCCCTCGAACCAGTACCACTTGGAGTCGCCCTCGTACGCCAGGATGTGCGTGGCGACTCGGTCCAGGAACCAGCGGTCGTGGGAGATGACCACGGCCGCACCCGGGAACTCCAGGAGCGCGTTCTCGAGCGAGGACAGGGTCTCGACGTCGAGGTCGTTGGTGGGCTCGTCGAGGAGCAGCAGGTTGCCGCCCTCCTTGAGCGTCAGCGCCAGGTTCAGGCGGTTGCGCTCACCACCGGACAGGACGCCGGCCGGCTTCTGCTGGTCCGGACCCTTGAAGCCGAAGGCGCTGACGTACGCGCGGGACGGCATCTCGACCTGGCCGACGTTGATGTAGTCCAGCTCGTCCGACACGACGGCCCAGAGGGTCTTCTTGGGGTCGATGTTGGCGCGGCTCTGGTCGACGTACGAGATCTTGACGGTCTCGCCGATCTTGACGGAGCCGGAGTCCGGCGCCTCCAGACCCTGGATCATCTTGAAGAGCGTGGTCTTGCCGGCGCCGTTCGGGCCGATGATGCCCACGATGCCGTTGCGCGGCAGCGTGAACGACAGGTCGTCGACGAGGACCTTGTCGCCGAACGCCTTGGAGAGGTTGTTGACCTCGACCACGATCGAGCCCAGACGCGGGCCCGGCGGGATCTGGATCTCCTCGAAGTCCAGCTTCCGCATCTTGTCCGCTTCGGCCGCCATCTCCTCGTAGCGGGCGAGACGGGCCTTGGACTTGGTCTGGCGGCCCTTGGCGTTGGAGCGGACCCACTCCAGCTCTTCCTTGAGGCGCTTCTGGCGCTTCTCGTCCTTGCGGCCCTCGACCTTGAGGCGGGTGGCCTTCTTCTCCAGGTAGGTGGAGTAGTTGCCCTCGTACGGGTGGGCACGGCCGCGGTCGAGCTCGAGGATCCACTCGGCGACGTTGTTCAGGAAGTACCGGTCGTGGGTGACGGCCACGACGGCGCCCTTGTACTGCGAAAGGTGCTGCTCCAGCCAGTTCACCGACTCGGCGTCGAGGTGGTTGGTGGGCTCGTCGAGGAGGAGCAGGTCCGGGGCCTCGATCAGCAGCTTGCAGAGCGCGACGCGGCGCTTCTCGCCACCGGAGAGGTTGGTGACGGGCCAGTCGCCGGGCGGGCAGCCCAGGGCGTCCATGGCCTGCTCGAGCTGGGCGTCGAGGTCCCAGGCGTTCGCGTGGTCCAGGACTTCCTGGAGCTTGCCCATCTCGTCCATGAGCGCGTCGGTGTAGTCGGTCGCCATTTCCTCGGCGACCTCGTTGAAGCGCTTGAGCTTGCCCATGATCTCGGCAGCGCCGTCCTGGACGTTCTCCAGGACCGTCTTCGCCTCGTCGAGCTTGGGCTCCTGCATGAGGATGCCGACGGTGAAGCCGGGCGACAGGAAGGCGTCGCCGTTCGACGGCTGCTCCAGACCCGCCATGATCTTGAGGACGGTGGACTTACCGGCGCCGTTCGGGCCGACCACACCGATCTTCGCGCCGGGCAGGAAGTTCAGGGTGACGTCATCAAGAATCACCTTGTCGCCGTGCGCCTTGCGCGTCTTGCGCATGGTGTAGATGAACTCAGCCAAGAGAAACCGTCCGGCAGATCGATGGGTGGGCAGATACACCCCATCTTGCCTGACGTCCATCCCCTGGGGGAAACCCGTATGGTCCTGGCGCCCTGACCTGGGACCCGGTCCGAGGCCGGTCCCACGCTCCGGTCGCCGTCGGTCGGCACCGGCGGGCGCCGAAGCCCCTTCGACGGCCCGCAGACGGCCCTCAGGCGGCCCAGGACGGGGCCCCGGGGGCGCTACCGGCAGCGACCGGCCTTGTCGGAGGGCGCGGTCCTGGCTGATGTCGATGGGCGAGTACTACGACGACCAGGCCCGGTGGTGGCTCCCCCGCTTCCTCGCGGAGGCCGAGCGCCAGGCTGCCTGGCTCGAAGCGCAGGCGAGGCTCGGCGCTGCCGACCTGCCGATCCACGAGGCTCACGAGTTCGCCTCGGACGAAGGTCGCGCCCTCCTCTTCATCGAGACGTACTGCTGACGTACGGCTGAGGAAGCGCCCCGGGGTCCGGAGGGCCGGCCCGGAGCCGTGAAAGGCCCCCGGGGTCCCGTACCGCGCGGCAGGATGGCGGTCACGGGGAGCGGCCGGGGCCGCGGACGGGGTGGGGGAAACATGGGCAGCGGGGCGATCGCGCTCGGGGCCGCGGTGGTCGGTGTGGTAGGGACGCTGCTGGCGACCCTGCTCTCGCAGCGGATGCTGGCGCGCGTGCAGGCGGCGCAGTTCGAGCGGGAGGAGCGGGCGGCCCAGGCGCGGTGGGTGCGCGAGCAGGAGCTGGCGGACCTGGCCCGGCGGCGCGAGTGCTACGCGGCGGCGAACTCCGCGTACCGGCGCTACCGGATCGCCCTCATGTACTTCCTGTGGGTCGTCCACCGGGAGCAGGCCGACGCCCAGGAGCGCATGACCCTGGAGGAGGCCCGCAACGCGCACCACGCCGCCTTCTCGGAGGCCCAGATGATCGCTTCGGCCACCGTGCTCGCGGAGCTGGACCTGCTGACGAAACGCATGGCGGGGGCCTACAGCCGGACCCTGCGCCTGTCGGAGGGCAATCCCGATCCGCACGGTTCGTTCGAGGAGATCCACGCCGAGCTCATGGCGCTGTCCGCGCGCTGGGTGGGCATGCGGCACGCGATGCGGGTCGATCTCGGCGTGGAGACCTGACGGGGGGGGGCGCCGCCGCGGCGGCGGCACGGTGGCGGCCGCACGGTGGCGGCCGCACGGTGGCGGCGGCACGGTGGCGGCGGCACGGTGGCGGCGGCGCCCCCCGCGGGTCAGCCCTGCGAGCCCGCGCGGCGCATCCGGGCGGCGAGCATGAGGCCCGCTCCGGCGACGAGCGCGCCGCCGGCGCCGGTGGAGGCCCAGAGCGGGTCGGCTCCCGTGGAGGCGAGCGTGCCGGTGGCCGACTGCGTCGTGACGGTGGTGCCGGTGCCGGTCTTCTGGTCGGTGACGGCGACGACCTGCTGCGCACCCGTGCCGGTCTGGCCCGTGCCGGTCTGGCCGGTGCCGGTCTGCTCCGCGGCCTTCGCGTCCTTCGCGCGCGCCTCGTGCTGCCCGGTCGCGAGGAAGGCTTCGCGGTCGGCCGCCGAGCCCTTCAGGGCCGCCTTGCCGGCCTTCGCGACCTCGGGTCCACCCGCGTTGATGATCTTCGATATGGCGACGGAGTTGTCCTCGTCGCGCAGCTCGAACTGCGTCACCGCGAGGAAGTGCTCCAGCTCGTCCAGGGTCGGGCTGGAGTCGAACATCTTGGCGATCCCCGCGGCGAGGGCGGGGCCGGCCTTGCTCTCCATCCGGGCCAGCTCGACCCGGATGTCGTCGGCGCGGACCTTGAACCGGCCGGTCTCCAGGAAGGCCACGCGGTCGGCCGCCGAGCCGTTCAGGGCAGCCTCGCCCGCCTCGATCACGCCGCGGTTGACGCCGGTGCCCGCCTGAGCCTTGCTCAGGATCTGCACGATCCAGACCCTGTTGTCCGAGTCCCGGGCCGCGTACTGGCCGGTCGCCAGGAAGGCCACGCGGTCGGCCGCCGAGCCCCGCAGGGCGGCCCTGCCGGCCTCGACCAGACGGCGGGTGACGCCGGGGCCCGACTGGGCCTTGCCGAGGATCTGCGCGATCTGCAGCCGGTTGTCCTGGTCCCGGGCCTCGTGCTGGCCGGTCTCCAGGAACGCGCGCATGGCCGCCGCACCCCCGGCGATGGCCTTGGCACCGTCCTCGCGGAGGGCCGAGCCGGGCTTGGCCTGCGCCATCAGCAGCTCGATGGCCGCCTTGTCGTCCTCGGCCTGCCGACCGGACGCCGGGGCGTCCTTCTGAGCCGCCTGATCCGCGGGCCGGCCGGCCGGGGCCCCGTCCGGGGCGGACGCCGGTACCGGGGCGGCGGCCTCGGAGTCGGCCGCGAAGGCCGGGGAAGCGAGCAGAACGGACGGGGCGACGGCTACGGCGACGACCGCCGCGGCGATCCGGGACAACTTCACGAGCAGCACCTCAACGCTGTTGATGATCACACTTAGCCGAGTCACCGTAATGAAAACGACCCGAATGATCCAACACATTGAAGTGGACGCCATTCGTCCGGATTTGGCCTTCCGGTCGGGAGTCAGCGCGGGCGGTACACCGTGAGGGCGTCGGGGAGCTCGTCCAGGACGAGGGCGGCCGGGGCACGGGCGTATTCGCCGTCGTACGCGAGCGGGGTGCCGGGCGGGATGTCGCCCACGCGCAGGCTGCGCAGCCGGGTGGCCACGTGGACCGGTGAGCGGGTCAGCGGGCCCGCGAAGGCGGCGGCGAGCAGGCGGGGGCCGGGGCGGCCGCCGCCGTGGACGAGCCGGACGTCGAGCAGGCCCTCCCCGAGGCTCTTGCGGTAGCGGGGCGCCGGGCCCGTGCCCCGGTAGGTGCCGTTGCCCGCGAAGAGCAGCCAGACGCTGCGCGGCCGACCGGCGAGCCTGAGCCGTACGGGGCGCTGCGCGCGCAGCACCTGCCAGGCCGCGAGCAGGGCGGCGGGGCCGCCACCGATGCGGGGCGCCCAGCGCAGCCGGTGGCCCAGCAGCTCCGGGTAGGCCCCGATGCTGAAGTTGTTCAGGAAGTACCCGGCCCCGGCGTCCCGGGGGTCCGGGCCGTGAGCCGGGCCGGGGCCCGGGGTGAAGCGGCCGACGCCGATGCGAACCGCGTGCCCGGCCGCCACGGCCCGGCAGGTGTCCTCGCTGCCGGAGAGGCCGAGGTCGAGCGCGAAGTGGTTGAGCGTTCCGCCGGGGAACACCGCCAGCGGAATCCCGGCGCGCAGCGCGGCGGTGGCGGCGGCGTTGATCGTGCCGTCGCCGCCGCAGGCTCCGAGCACGGTGGCCCGGGCGGCCGCCGAGGCCAGTTCGGCGGCGAGGTCCGGCCCCGCGCATTCGACGATCTCGGCCTTCGGCAGGCGCTCCCGCACCATGTCGATCCCCGCCGTGGCGACCGTGCCCGATCCGCTGTTGACCACGACCGTGAGCCCGGAGCCGTCGGGCAGGGCGGGCGCCCCGTGGGCCGTCCGCTCGTCGCCCGGCACGATCCGGGCCTCCTCGGCCTCCCGCGTGAGGCGGCGTACGAGGAATCCGGCCGCCACCCCGAGGGCCGCGCCCGCGAGCACGTCGGAGGGGTAGTGGACCCCGGTGTACACCCGGGAGAAGGCGACGCAGGCGGCCACCGGAGCCAGTGCCGCGCCCCAGCCCGGCGACTCCAGGGCCACTCCGGAGGCGAAGGCGAACGCGGAGGCCGCGTGGCCCGAGGGGAAGGAGGTGGTCTGCGGCTGGGCGACCAGCTGTCGCACGGCCGGCACCCCGTCGAGTACTGGGCGGGGCCGGCGTACGGACCATTTGCCGACGGTGTTGATCGTCGCGGAGGCCAGGGCCAGCGAGGCGAGCCCCCGCCCGGCAGCCTTGCGGTCCCGGGCCGAGCCCAGGACCGCGATCGCCGCGGCGGCCCCGGCCCACAGCACCCCGTGGTTCGCGGCCCGCCCCAGACGCGGCAGCACCCGGTCGGCCCCGGGCCAGTGCCGGCGGGCCACCACGTCGAACAGCCACCGGTCCCCGTGAGCGACCGCACCCCTCCAGGTCAGTTCCTGATCAGCCATTTCCTTCCTCTACCCCGTCTTCTCCCCCGGAACCGACCCGCGGGCCGACCGGCGCCCACTTGGCCGCCGGGGCGCCCCGAAGGGCCGCCACGCAGGGGGCCGGTCCGGGGCCCGCGGGCCCGGGCGGCACCGGTCGGCTAGCGCCCCGTGTCGCGGTCCGGGCCGGGGCCGTCCTCCAGGGGGCGCTTGCGCAGGAGCAGGACGACCAGTCCGCCGAGGACCACCAGGCCCACCGCCAGGGAGGCGATCACCGGGGTGGCCGCCGAGCTGCCGCTGGAGGCCAGCCGCTCCTCCGAGGTGTCCGGGCCCGCCGCCGAGGCGGGTGCGGACACCGCGCCGAGCGTCGTCACCGCCGTGCCCGAGGTCTCCGTGCCGGCCGGCCGGGCCGCGGGTGCCTGCGGCCACCGGGCCGTCGCCGTGGCCGCGGCGGCGGACTCGCTGGAGCCGGCGACGATCTGTACCTGGGCCGGGACCCCACTGGTGAAGACCCGCCCCACCGGTACCCGGGTGGAGCCGTGGACGGTGACCGAGGCGGTGCCGTCCGGCGTCCCCGCCGGCACCTCGAAGAACAGCTTGCTCCCGTTGGCGGCGCTGGTGACCGGCCGCCCGTCGGCGTCCACCACCCGCACCCCCATGGCCAGGGCCGCCGCGTCCGGGGTCACGCTCACGCTGTGCGCGCTCGTCCGCACCGTGACCGGTCCCAGCCGGGTGCCCAGCGGCCCCGACACCTCGCCCGGGTCCACGGCCAGCGAAGCCGGCGGTTCCGGCAGCCGGCCCGCCTCCCGCTGGAGGTAGGCCGCCAGCTTCTCCGCCTGCGGATCGGCCGCCTCCACGCGCACGCCGTCGGCCAGCCGCCAGATGGCCACCTGGGTCCCGGCCGCCGCGCTCTCCGCGGTGAGCCCCGCGGCTCCGGCCGCCTTGGCGAGCCCGGCCAGGTCGTTCAGCTGGGGGTAGGAGTGCTCCAGGACCCAGCGGATCCGGCCCGCCTCGTCGTTCCCGGCGAGCGGCGTACCGCTCCACCCGCTCTCCGTGTACCGGGTCTGGGGCTGCGCGTTGCCCGCGACGCCGACTCCGTACGTCTGGAGCATGCCGCCGCCGTCGACCCGCATCTCGTACAGCCCGGCCGGGATCTGGCGCACCGAGCCGTCCGGGCCGCGCAGGACCGCCTGCCCGTAGGTCTTCAGCCCGTCGAGCACCGCGCTCGCGCCCTCCGGTGCCCGGGGTGCGACCGGGCCGCTGTCGGCGGCCGCCCCGGCTCCCGGCGCCGCCGCCAGGGCTGCGGCGAGCAGTGCGACGGCGAACGGCCGCCGCGCGGAGCCCCGTACGGCCGAGCCGATCGTCGCGCGCGCCGACGGGGTGACGTGCACGGACGCGGGAACCGGGCCGGAATCCGGCGCACCGGCGGGAGGGAGGGCCCGCGCGACGGCAGGCGCGACAGCGGCAGCGGTGTGAGCGGTGGGAGCGGCAGCCACGACAGGAGCAGGCGCAGGAGCGGGTGCAGGAGCGGGTGCAGGAGCGGAGGATGCGGGAACGGCAATCGACACAGTCTTCCCCTTCGGGCCGAAGGCCCAGGTGCCCGTGAGTACCGGGGAATCCTAGCCTCCTCGAACACTCAGACCACCGCCGCCTTCTGAGTACCCATCAGCGGGGTGTCCGTCCTGACGACCCGGCGGAAGGCCGCCGTACCGCGGTTCAGGTCGTGCCCGATGGCGGTCGCGTCGATCTGCGCCGAGAACCACCTGTTCCCCTCCCCGTCGGGCGGGTCCTCGCGCACCCGCAGCCGCCCGTGGACCACCAGCGGTTCGCCCACGGAAACGGATCCGGCGAGGTTCACGGCGAGGCCGCGCCGGGCCCACACGGTGTAGAAGCTGGTGGGCGCGTCCGCCCAGGCCTCCTTCTTGCGGTCGAAGTACCTCGGGGTCACCGCGAACCGGAACCGGGCCGCGGGGCCGCTCGGCGTCTCCTTGTAGTCGATCTGCGTGGCCACGTAGCCCACCAGCGTCACCTGGGTGTCGTTCATCCCGGCCGTCCTCCCGGGGTCGCCGCGCGCTCGACGAAGCGCCCGCCCGACCCGCGATCCCCACCCGTCCGGACCATCCGCACGAGGTAGGACCATGCTGGCCCGGTCCGCCGGAATCCGCCGGAGCCTGTGGATTACTGACGGGTTGTGGACAACTTCGCCACCGTCGCGTACTGCTCGCGGACCTCCCGGTAGCGCAGCAGCTCCGCGGCCACCGGTTCCAGCACGCGGGCGCGCCCGCAGCCGGCCGCCGCCTGCCGCAGCCGCCGCTCCGCGTCCTGTCCGTACCGCCTGGCCGGGCCCCTGGCCCCGATCGAGCAGGCCCACTCCACCAGCGGGCCGCCGACGATGCCCGCGACCATCAGGAGCACTGGTGGCATCAGGCTCGGCTCCAGGACGCCGACGATCTGTCCGACCAGCCAGAGCCCGCCGTAGATCTGGAGCAGGGTCATGGCCGCCTGCGCGAGCACCGCCGCCGGCCACCAGGAGGGCCGCGGGGGCTTGGCGCTGGGCACCGCGACCGCCGCGCCGAGCGTCACCGCGATCTCGTCCAGGGCCTCCGGGAGCCGGTCCGCGCCGCGCACCGCGGTCTCCCGTACGGCCTGGGCCCACGGGTCGGGCAGTCCGCGCACCGCCTCGTCGGCGACGGTCCGTACCGCCTGTTCCACGCGCTGGCGGGCCGTCACCTCCTCCTCGACGGGCGGCTCGGAGGCCGTCGGGGAGCGGCCGATCGCCGCCAGCGCGGCGAGGCCGGCCAGGGTGCGCGGGGCGCGCCGGCTCTCGTACCACCGCCACAGGCGCAGCCACGGGGTCCCGCAGGCCTTTCCGGCGTTGCGCCGCCAGGCCCGCTCGGCGGCGAGACCGGCCGCGTACGCGCCGACCGCCTCGGCGAGCCGGTCCTCGAACTCGGCGCGCGCCGCCTCGCCGATTTCCGGGCCGGGGTGGCCGTCGGCGACGTAGAGCGGTCGCAGGTGTGCGGCGGCCTTGTCCACGTCGGCGGAGATCCGCCGGGTCGCGGCTCCCTTCTCCTGGGTGAACTGTCCGAGGAGTTCGCGAAGTTCCGCGACTCCTTCACCCGTAAGGGCGGAAATCCCGAGGACGGTGGCTCCGGGTTCGTCGTGCTCGCCGAGTGCGATCCCGTCGTCGTCGAGGAGTCTGCGCAGGTCGTCCAGTACGAGGTCCGCGGCCTCTCCGGGCAGCCGGTCCACCTGGTTGAGCACGACGAAGGTCACCTCCGCGTGCCCGGCCAGGGGCCGCAGGTACCGCTCGTGCAGCACGGCGTCCGCGTACTTCTCGGGGTCGACCACCCACACCACGGCGTCGACCAGGGCCAGTACCCGGTCGACGTGGTCGCGGTGCGCGCCGACCGCCGAGTCCAGGTCGGGCAGGTCGACCAGGACCATTCCGCGCAGCGCCTCGGCTTCCGAGGTCTCGCGGGGGCGGCGGCGCAGCCGTCCGGGGATCTCCAGCCGGTCGAGGAGGCCGGCCGCGCCGTCGGACCAGCTGCACGCGATGGGTGCGGCGGTCGTCGGCCTGCGCAGTCCGGTTTCGGAGATCTGCACTCCGGCGAGTGAGTTGAAGAGGGTGGACTTGCCGCTTCCGGTGGCTCCGGCGATGGCGACGACCGTGTGCTGCGCGGAGAGTCCGCGCCGCGCGGCCGCCTCGTCGAGGACCCGTCCGGCTTCGGCGAGGGTCTTGCCGTCGAGGATTCTGGTCCGGGACAGTCCGATGAGCTGGCGCAGGGCGTCGAGGCGGACGCGCAGCGCCTGCGCCTCGGGGCTGAGTGGTGGTGCGGGCGCCTTGCCTCCGTCGCTCCCGGCGCCGGAAACCGCCCGTACGAGTGCCTCGTCGCCCTCGTCGTCGCCGGTCCCGGGCCAGTCGTCGTCGGTGTTCCGGGGGCGCGAGCGCGCGATGAGTCCGTCGTCCCAGCGGTCGTCGGTGCGGTCGGTCAAGGCAGTCACCTCATCACCTCTCCTTCTGCAGTACGGACAGGGCGGCGATCAGCTCGGCCTGGGGTTCGGGGCTCACTTCGAGCGCCTCGATGGGTGCGAGGCGGCGGTCGCGTTCGGCGCGCAGCACCTGGTCGAGGTGTTCGCCGACCAGCTCACCGCCCCGGTCGCGCAGGCGTACGGCGGCCTGTACTCCGATCCGCTCGGCGAGCTTCTCGCCGGCCGGGCGGGCCCGCTTGCCTCCGAGGAGGGCGGCGACCAGCAGGGCGGCGATGCCGTCGGGGTCGGGTGCGGGCTGCTTCTCCAGCCGCGCCACCTCCTCCTCGGCAAGCTCCTCCAGCACGCGCCGCCAGCGCCGTACCGCCATGCCGATACGTTCCGCCGCCTCCCTGTCGGGGGCGGGCAGTACGACGGCGCCCGCGGCGGGCTCGCGCCGCCAGGCCTCGGCGATCCGTTCGTCGGCGGCGGCCACGGCGCACTGGAGCAGTGCGGCGAGGGATTCGGCGAGCGAGTCGAGGAGTTCGTCGGCGCTGGTGTCGAGCGGGTAGCCGCGCCAGCGGGTCAGCGCGTCCCCGGCGAGTACGGCGCCGCGGTCGAGCCGGTTGCGGACCCTCTTGCCCTCCCTCTTGTACGCGTCTTCGACGGCCGATGTCAGCCGTACGGCGGCGGCGTGCTGCGCGGCGACGGCCGAGGCGAGCTCCGGCATCCGGCGGCCGAGGGAGTCGAGCGCGCCGAGCGCGGTGCGCCCGACGGCGTACTGCCGGGCGGCCGGGTCCTGCGCGTGGTGGGCGAGCCAGGCGAAGAGCGGGGCGACGGCACTGCCGGGCAGGAGCCCGCCGCCGCCGGCCGATTCGGGCAGCTCGGGAACGGTGAACCGGGGTACGTCGCCCAGCCCGGCCCGCGTGAGCAGGGCCCCGTACTGCCGGGAGACCTCGGCGAGCACCTGGTGCGGGACCCGGTCGAGGACGGTGATCAGGGTGGCCTTGTACTGCTTGGCGGTGCGCAGGAGGTGCCAGGGCACGGCGTCGGCGTAGCGCGAGGCGGTGGTGACCATGACCCAGACGTCGGCGGCGCAGATGAGTTCCGCGGCGAGCGTCCGGTTGTCGACGACGAGGGAGTCGATGTCGGGGGCGTCGAGGATGGCGAGGCCGCGGGGCAGGGTGGAGACGGTCTCGATGCGTACTTCGCGGGGGGTCTTCGTACGGTGGTCCGCTCGTTCGCGGAGGGATTTACGGGCCGGCGACGGGACGTCCTCCTCGTCCTGCGGAGCCCAGACGCGCATCAGGTCGGGCAGTACCCGCACCCCGGCGAACCAGTGGTGGTCATCCGGGTGGCAGACGAGTACGGGCGTGCGGGTCGTGGGCCGGAGCACTCCGGCCTCACTCACCTGGCGCCCCACGAGGGAGTTGACGAGGGTGGACTTACCGGCCCCGGTGGACCCGCCGACGACGGCGAGCAGCGGCGCCTCCGGCGCCTTCAGCCGGGGTACGAGATAGTCGTCGAGCTGCGCGAGCAGCTCGGCTCTGGTCTGGCGGGCGCGGGGGGCGCCGGGCAGGGGCAGCGGCAGACGCACGGACGCGACCCGGTCGCGCAGGGCGGACAGGGCATCGAGCAGCTGAGGCCGAACATCCAAGGTCACCACATGCGAAGAATGCCCAATTTGGGACCATTTTTGAAGCTTATACGTCCTCTGCGCGCCGACCGCTACTCCAGCGGCACATCCTGGACAGAGCGGACGAGTGGGGCGCAGGCATAACGAGTGCACAACACCCAGGGCGCCACGGCGCAAAAGCGGTGCGAGAATCGCACCTGCCTGCGATTATCGGGACCGCTTCACCGAACCTCCACATCGTGGCACGCGGGTGAAGCAACCGGGACAAGGCAACCGGAGCCCTATCCTTGACCCGGCACGGACCGCAGTCCCACCCCCACCCAGGGGCTCCAGGCCACCACGGCCACCTTCCGGCCCCCGTAGCTCAGTGGATAGAGCAGGTGCCTTCTAAGCACTTGGCCGCAGGTTCGAGTCCTGCCGGGGGCACTCTTCCCGTCCCACCCCAAGCCCTCCCCAGCGGAGGGCTTTCTTGCAGGTCAGGGCACCTTAGCGAGGCTGCCGTAGCGGTGGCGTAAACAGATCCGGACACCACTCGTACGGGCCTACTCGAAGGCCTTGACCGCCTGGTAGTACGTCCAGGCGGTGCCGTCGCACGAGGCCTTCTTCGCACCCGAGTAGCGGGTGCAGACCCGTTTCAGGTCCGCGTGGAACATCTCGTCCAGCCGCGGTTTGGCGCTCGTGAACTCCCCCGCCGCCTTGTAGTTGCGGTAGCCGAAGTCGTGGCGGGCGCAGGCCGTGCGGAAGGGGAAGCCGAAGGGGTTGTCCGGGGAGGTCGTGCAGTAGTCCGTCGACCAGTCGAAGCCGTACGCCAGCCACGTGTCCCGGTGATCGCGGGCCGCGGTCCAGGCCTCGTAGCTGGCGGCGCCGACCTGCGTCCAGGAACTCAGCACCCGCGGTTTGTCGGCCGGGACCTCCGGGGCGGCGGACGCGGGCTGTGCGAAGGCGAGGGCGGCGGACACGGCGACCGCCGCGGCCAGGACGGCGCGCGTTCGGGAGGGGCCCCGGGAGGGCGCGCCGGGGATCCCCCGGGCGGACGCGCGGGGCGGGGCCTGGGCGGGGGTGGGGGCGAGGGCCTGTCTC
>NZ_JBSGXB010000074.1:0-27401 GCF_053609185.1 Streptomyces sp. NPDC054956
GGGGGGCCCGGCCTGGGAACCGGACGCCGACTGCTTTACCTACTGCTCTTTTCAGCCGGTGACAGGGCAAAGTCAATGACTGAAATGATCTCCCCACCAGCGCGGAGTGGTTCTAGGCTCTTCCGTACCGCAGGTCGCGCAGTGCGGGGACGGGCACCGCACACGACGCACCGGAGCACCAGCGGTACTTGAGCGCCGCTCCCGAACGGGAGCGCCGCCGGGCAAGGAGGGCCGCATGACCGTACGGCGAGTAATGGGGATCGAGACGGAGTACGGGATCTCCGTCCCGGGGCACCCGAACGCCAATGCCATGCTCACCTCGTCCCAGATCGTCAACGCCTACGCGGCGGCGATGCACCGGGCGCGACGCGCCCGCTGGGACTTCGAGGAGGAGAACCCGCTGCGGGACGCCCGCGGCTTCGACCTCGCCCGCGAGGCCGCCGACAACAGCCAGCTCACCGACGAGGACATCGGCCTCGCCAACGTCATCCTCACCAACGGCGCACGGCTCTACGTCGACCACGCGCACCCCGAATACAGCTCCCCGGAGATCACCAACCCGCTCGACGCCGTCCTCTGGGACAAGGCCGGCGAGCGGATCATGGCAGAGGCCGCCGTCAGGGCCGCCCAGCTCCCCGGGGCCCAGCCGATCCACCTCTACAAGAACAACACCGACAACAAGGGCGCCTCCTACGGCACGCACGAGAACTACCTGATGAAGCGGGAAACCCCCTTCTCGGACATCGTGCGCCACCTCACCCCCTTCTTCGTCTCCCGCCTGGTGTTCACCGGCGCCGGCCGCGTCGGCATCGGCCAGGACGGCCGCGAACACGGCTTCCAGATCAGCCAGCGCGCGGACTACTTCGAGGTCGAGGTCGGCCTCGAGACCACCCTCAAGCGCCCCATCATCAACACCCGCGACGAACCCCACTCCGACGCCGAGAAGTACCGCCGGCTGCACGTGATCATCGGAGACGCGAACCTCTCCGAGATCTCCACCTACCTCAAGCTCGGCACGACCGCACTTGTCCTGTCCATGATCGAAGACGGCTACATCAACGTCGACCTCGCCGTGGACCAGCCCGTGCGCACCCTCCACCAGGTCTCCCACGACCCCGACCTGCAGCACCTGATCACCCTGCGCAGCGGGCGGACGCTGACCGCCGTACAACTCCAGATGGAGTACTTCGAGCTGGCCAGGAAGTACGTGGAGGAGCGTTTCGGCTCCGACGCGGACGAGCAGACCAAGGATGTGCTGGTCCGCTGGGAGGACGTGCTGGGCCGGCTGGAGACCGACCCGATGAGCCTGTCGGGAGAGCTGGACTGGATCGCGAAGCGCGAGATCCTGGAGGGCTACCGGCGCCGCGACGGCCTCGAATGGGACGCCGCCCGGCTGCACCTGGTGGACCTGCAGTACGCCGACGTACGGCCCGAGAAGGGGCTGTACAACCGCCTGGTGGCCCGCGGCAAGATGAAGCGGCTGCTGGACGAGACGGCAGTGGAGCGGGCGCAGAGCAAGCCTCCGGAGGACACCCGGGCGTACTTCCGGGGCCGGTGCCTCGAGCAGTACGCGGACGACGTGGCCGCGGCCTCGTGGGACTCGGTGATCTTCGACCTGCCGGGCCACGACTCCCTCCAGCGGGTCCCGACCCTGGAACCCCTGCGGGGCACGCGGGCCCACGTGAAGGAGCTCCTGGACCGCTGCAGGACGGCGGAAGACCTGGTGCGGGTCCTTTCGGGCCGCTGAGCCATTCCGATCCCCGGGCGGGGGCTGAAAGGCCCCCGGTCCGGGAATCATGAGGAAACCCGGACGTTATGAAAGTGCGGGGACGAATGTCGGACCCTCCTTGTAGGGTCCGACGTAGGGTCTGATCTTGAGGGATCCCGAATTCCCGGGGTCCTTCGACGTGAGCGTGCGAACCGAGCGGGGTGAGGTAGACATGGCGACCAAGGACACCGGCGGCGGACAGCAGAAGGCGACGCGCTCGACCGAGGAGGTCGAGGAGGCGGCGGTCGAGGAATCGACCGACCTCAAGGAGCGCCAGGAAAAGCTCTCCGACGACGTCGACTCCGTACTCGACGAAATCGACGATGTCTTGGAAGAGAACGCCGAGGATTTCGTGAGGTCGTTCGTGCAAAAGGGTGGCGAGTAAAGGCCGCTTGGGTCACTCAGCCTTCGAATTGAAGGTGCGGGGGGGTGGCGTGGTCGAGGTGGTGCCTGAAGGCATGAAGCGTTGCTCACGCTGTAAGCGTGTGCAGCGATTCGAGGCCTTCGCGAGTAATCGCGCGATGCGGGACGGTCTTCAGGCGTACTGCCGCGAGTGCCAGGCGGAGCACTACAAGCAGCGTCAAGAAGCTAAAGGGCGGACGGTGCGGGCAAAGATCCCCGTGCCGTCCGGCCACAAGCGGTGTCCCCAGTGTGGGGAGATCAAGCCTCATTCGGAGTGGGAGCGGAACAAGACGAGCTCGGACGGTTGGGCCAGCTACTGCCGAGAGTGTCGAGCGCAACGTAACCGGGCTTCGTACTTCAAGCGCCACTACGGCATCACCGAGGCCGAGCGTGACGAGATGATCGCTGCTCAGGACGGGGTCTGCGTGATCTGTCAGGAAGCTCCGGCAGAACATGTGGATCACGATCACCAGACGGGTAGGGTCCGAGGCGTACTTTGCTTCGGCTGCAACGCAGGAATCGGGCAGCTCAAGGATCGGCCGGACGTCATACGGCGTGCAGCCGCTTACGTGGAAGGAAACCTGTGGAACCCAACATTCGAAGCACAGGGCGTCTGCCGGCAGCCTTCCTGACGCCGGGGTCGTCGTCCTTCATGGACTTCTTGGGCGCGCACCAGCCCGAGATGCTCCCGGGCAACCGGAAGCTCCCCGACGGGGTCATCGAGGCGCCGCACGGGACGACCATCGTGGCCGCCACCTTCCCCGGCGGGGTCGTGCTCGCCGGTGACCGGCGGGCGACCATGGGGAACATGATCGCGCAGCGGGACATCGAGAAGGTGTTCCCGGCGGACGAGTACTCCGCCGTCGGCATCGCCGGCACCGCCGGTCTGGCCGTGGAGATGGTGAAGCTGTTCCAGCTGGAGCTGGAGCACTTCGAGAAGGTGGAGGGGGCGACCCTCAGCCTCGAAGGCAAGGCGAACCGGCTGTCGACCATGATCCGGAGCAATCTGGGCATGGCGATGCAGGGGCTGGCCGTCGTCCCGCTCTTCGCGGGGTACGACGAGGCCAAGGAGAAGGGCCGGATCTTCTCCTACGACGTGACCGGCGGCCGCTCCGAGGAGCACGGCTTCGCCGCGACCGGTTCCGGCTCGATCTTCGCGCGCGGCTCCATGAAGAAGCTGTACCACTCGAAGCTGACGGAGGAGGAGGCCACGACGCTCGTCGTCCAGGCGTTGTACGACGCCGCCGACGACGACTCGGCGACCGGTGGCCCGGACCTCTACCGCCACATCTACCCCATCGTCACGGTGATGACGGAAGAGGGATTCCGCCGGCTGAGCGACGAGGAGTCCTCGGAGCTGGCCCGCAAGATCACGAATCGTCGGCTGGAGCAGCCCGACGGCCCGCGCGCCGCCCTGCTCTGACCATCCGTCGCCCCGTAGGAGCCCAGAAGAAAGGGACGGACAGCCGGTGTCGACTCCGTTCTACGTCTCACCCCAGCAGGCCATGGCCGACCGGGCGGAATACGCCCGGAAGGGCATCGCCCGGGGTCGCAGCCTTGTTGTGATCCAGTACGCCGACGGCATCGTCTTCGTCGGCGAGAACCCGTCCCGCGCGCTGCACAAGTTCAGCGAGATCTACGACCGGATCGGCTTCGCGGCCGCCGGCAAGTACAACGAGTACGAGAACCTGCGGATCGGCGGTGTGCGCTACGCCGATCTGCGCGGATACACCTACGACCGTGACGATGTGACGGCCCGTGGGCTGGCGAACGTGTACGCGCAGACGCTCGGCACGATCTTCTCCAGCGCGGGTGAGAAGCCGTACGAGGTGGAGCTGGTCGTGGCCGAGGTCGGCGCGACGGCGGCCGGGGACCAGATCTACCGGCTGCCGCACGACGGTTCGATCGTGGACGAGCACGGTTCGGTGGCGGTCGGCGGCAACGCCGAGCAGATCAGTACCTTCCTCGATCAGCGGCACCAGGACGGGATGACCCTGTCCGAGGCGCTGAAGCTGGCGGTGCAGGCGCTGTCCAGCCAGGCGAACGGTGCCGACAAGTCGATTCCGGCGGAGCGGCTGGAGGTGGCGGTGCTGGACCGTACGCGGTCGCAGCAGCGCAAGTTCAAGCGGATCCGCGGCCGGCAGCTGTCGCGGCTGCTGGAGGCGGACGTTCCGGCGGCCGCTCAGGCGGACGCGGTGTCGAACGACGAGGCTCCCGATGAGGAAGCCGAGTAGCTGAGGAGTAGTGAGCGAGTGGCGCCCCTGGCCTGTGGCCGGGGGCGCTTTCGTGTTCCCCGGGGTTCAGGCGGTCGGTGCGGGGCCCGAGGAGTCGCGGACGACGAGTCGGACGGGGATGTCGGTGGCGGTCCAGGGGGTGCCTTCGAGGACGGCGAGGAGGGCGGTCATGCCCTGTTCGCCGACGCGTTCGGCGGGGAGGTGGACGGTGGTGAGCTCGGGTTCGACGGCGGTGGCGAGGGCGAGGTCGTCGAAGCCGGTGACGGAGAGGTCTTCGGGGATGCGCAGGCCGAGTCGGCGGGCGGCCTTGCAGGCTCCGGCGGCGAGGATGTCGTCGTCGCAGACGATGGCGGTGGGGCGTCGGTCCCGGGGGGTGTCCAGGGCGCTCTCCATGGCCGTACGGGCGGCTTCGACGCTGAGGTGGGCCCGTACGGTGCGCAGCTCGGTGGTGGGCGGCAGGAGGGCTGCCAGGGCGTCGGCGCGGATGTCGAAGGTCCAGGAGTCGATGGCCGAGGCGAGGTGGAGGAAGTGGCGGTGGCCGTGGCCGAGGAGGTGTTCGGTGATCTGGCGCATGCCGTCGGCCATGGCGAGGTTGACGTGGGCGGCGGCGCTGCCGGCGGTGGGGTCGCTGTCGAGCATGACGAGGGGGAGGGTGTCTGTGCCGAGGGCGTGGAGGGCGTCGGCGGCCATGGAGGAGGCGATGACTCCGTCGAGGGCGGCTCGGGCGGAGGCGAAGGGGTCGCGGGCGGGGCCGGTGCCGTCGGGGGAGGGGTAGAGGACGACGCCGAAGCCGTGTTCGGCGGCGATGCGGGCGGCGCCGGTGTAGACGCGGGCGAAGAATTCGTTGGTGAGGGCGGGGACGACGAGGAGGGCGGTGCGGGTGGAGCCGAGGCGGAGGTTGCGGGCGGCGAGGTTGGGGCGGTAGCCGAGTTCGGTGGCGGTTTTGCGGACGGTGTCGGCGGTGCGTTCGGAGACGCGGCCGCGCCATTTTTCGCCGAGGACGAGGGAGACGGTGGCCTGGGAGACTCCGGCGGCGGTGGCCACGTCGCGGCTGGTGGGTCTCGTCACACGGTGCTCCTGTAGTGCGAGGTCACGGGGGGTTCGGGGGGTGGGGCGGGGGTTGTCGTCTGGACCGTTTTGCTGCGGCCATGGTACGTATGACCCGTCACGTTATACGTATTACTTGGATGGCTCCCGGTCGGATCCGGGCAGAAGGGGGCGGACATGGCCGCGGGTTACGCGGAGCTGCTCAGGACCCGGCATGCCGCGAGGCTGCTGGTGGGCACGCTCATAGGGCGGCTGCCGAACGGTACGGGGCCGATCGCGATCGTGCTGTTCACGCGGGCCGAGGGCGGCAGCTACAGCCTGGCCGGGGCGCTGGCGGCGGCGTACGGGCTGGCCAACGCGGTGGGGCAGCCGTTGCTGGGCCGGGCGGTGGACCTGTACGGGCAGCCGCGGGTGCAGTTGCCGGCGGCGGTGGTGTCGGCGCTGGGCATGGTGTGGCTGGCGCTGGCCGGTACGGGTTCGGTGGTGGTGGCGTACGCGGCCGTGGTGGTGGCGGGGCTGTTCACGCCGCCGCTGGAGGGCGGGCTGCGGGCGCTGTGGCCGGGGGTGCTGGGGCACCGGGAGGAGCGGGTGCACGCGGCGTACGCGATGGACGCGGTGGCCCAGGAGGTCATGTTCACGGTGGGTCCGCTGCTGGTGACGCTGTTCGTGGCGTTGTGGGATCCGGCGGCGGCGCTGCTGGTGATCAATGCGATCGGTGTGCTGGGTGCGCTGTCGGTCGTGGTGTCGGAGCCTTCGCGTACGTGGCGTTCGGCGCCGCGGGAGGCCCATTGGCTGGGGGCCCTGCGTTCGCGGGGGCTGCTGGCGCTGCTGGGCGCGTTCTTCTTCGTGGGGACGGCGCTCGGGTCGATCACGGTGGCGGGTGTGGCCTACGCGGACGAGCACGGCGGTCAGGCGGTGTACGGCTGGATGATGGCGGCGCTGGGTCTGGGCGCGCTGGTGGGCGGTGTGCTCTACGGGGCGCGGCAGTGGGCGGGTGCCGCGGAGCGGCGGCTGCGGCTGCTGGTGGCGCTGCTGGCGGTCTGCTACCTGCCGCTGATGCTGGTGCCGGGTCCGGTGGCGATGACGGGGTTCACGGCGCTGGCGGGCGTGTTCCTGGCTCCGGCGCTGGCGTGCGCCTTCATCGTGGTGGACCGGCACGCGCCGGCGGGCACGGTGACGGAGGCGTTCTCGTGGCTGGTGACGTTCTTCGGGGTGGGTGCGGCGATCGGTACGGCGGCGGCGGGTCCGTCGGTGGAGATGGGTGGTACGGCGGCGGGGTTCGCGGTGGCGAGTGTCGCGGGGTTCGCGGCGCTGGCGGTGCTGATGGCCACTCAGCGGGTGCTGGCGGACCGGGTCGTGGCGGGTGCGGTGGCCGGGGCTTCGGCGGGCTCCGGGGAAAATGATCGAAACGACGCCCGCGAACTCGGTTTCAGAACAGAGCAGAAGGCGTAATGTTCAGTCATGGACCGCCGCATTTTCGGGCTGGAGAACGAGTACGGCGTCACGTGCACGTTCAGGGGACAGCGCCGACTGTCTCCTGACGAAGTGGCGCGCTACCTCTTCCGCCGTGTTGTGTCATGGGGCCGCAGCAGCAATGTCTTCCTGCGGAACGGCGCCCGCCTCTACCTCGACGTGGGTTCGCATCCGGAGTACGCGACTCCCGAATGCGACGACCTGATCGAACTGGTCACTCACGACAAGGCCGGCGAGCGCATTCTCGAAGGTCTGCTCGTCGATGCCGAACGCCGCCTGCACGAGGAGGGAATCGCGGGCGACGTCTATCTGTTCAAGAACAACACCGACTCGGCGGGCAACTCGTACGGTTGCCACGAGAACTATCTGGTGGCGCGGCACGGGGAATTCTCCCGGCTGGCGGACATTCTCATCCCGTTCCTCGTCACGCGGCAGCTGATCTGCGGCGCGGGCAAGGTGCTGCAGACGCCCCGGGGCGCGGTCTACTGCGTCAGCCAGCGTGCGGAGCACATCTGGGAGGGTGTCAGCTCGGCCACGACGCGTTCGCGGCCGATCATCAACACGCGGGACGAGCCGCACGCGGACGCGGAGCGCTACCGGCGTCTGCACGTGATCGTGGGCGACTCGAACATGTCCGAGACGACCATGCTGCTGAAGGTCGGGGCGACCGATCTGGTGCTGCGCATGATCGAGGCGGGCACGGTGATGCGTGACCTGACGCTGGAGAACCCGATCCGGGCGATCCGCGAGGTGAGTCACGACATCACGGGTCAGCGCAAGGTGCGCCTCGCGAGCGGCCGGGAGGCTTCGGCGCTGGAGATCCAGCGGGAGTACTACGACAAGGCGGTGGACTTCGCCGAGCGGCGGGGGATCCGTACCGGTGTCGTGGACCAGGTGCTGGAGCTGTGGGGCCGGACGCTCGACGCGATCGAGGCGGAGGACCTGGACCGGATCGGGACCGAGATCGACTGGGTGATGAAGTACCAGCTGATCGAGCGGTACCGGGCGAAGCACAACATGACGATGTCCAATCCGCGGGTGGCTCAGATAGACCTCGCGTATCACGACATCCACCGCAGGCGCGGGCTGTACTACCTGCTGGAGCGCAAGGGGCAGGCGGCGCGGATCTGCAACGACCTGAAGATCTTCGAGGGCAAGTCGGTGCCTCCGCAGACGACGCGGGCGCGGTTGCGCGGTGACTTCATCCGCCGGGCGCAGGAGCAGCGGCGGGACTTCACGGTCGACTGGGTGCATCTGAAGCTGAACGACCAGGCGCAGCGGACGGTGCTGTGCAAGGACCCGTTCCGGTCGGTCGACGACCGGGTGGAGAAGCTGATCGCGGGGATGTAGGGCCCCGTGTGGCGTGGTGTGACATCGCACTGATCGGGCAGGGCCTCGTACGGATCTCGTACGGGGCCCTGTGCACGGCTTAGAGTGGCGACGACCGCCCAGCCGTCTGAGATCTGAGGAACACGTGCGCCGACTTGCCGGCCTGCTTGTCGTACCCCTTCTGCTGCTGTCGACAGCAGCGTGTGGCGACAGCGGCTCCGACTCCGCCGAGATGAAGAATGGGGCGCCCGCGATCACGAAGGGCGCCAAGTTCGGGGAAGCGCCCACCCTGTCGAAGGGGAAGGGCAACCCGCCGAAGGAACTGAAGGTGGTGACCATCAGCGAGGGCGACGGCCCGGCGCTGAAGAAGGGCGATGTCGCCCAGGTCAACTACCTCGGCCAGGTCTGGGACGGCAAGGAGCCGTTCGACCAGAGCTTCGGCAAGGGCAAGCCGTTCGACGTGACCATCGGCGCCGGCCAGGTCATCAAGGGCTGGGACCAGGGCCTCGAGGGCAAGAAGGTCGGCAGCCGTCTGGAGCTCGTGATCCCGCCGGACCTCGGTTACGGCGCGCAGGGCTCCGGCGACAAGATCAAGCCGAACGCCACGCTGGTCTTCGTCGTGGACATCGTCAAGGGCACCTCCATCCCGGCTTCGGCCAAGGGCAAGGAGGTCCCGCAGGACAACAAGGACCTGCCGAAGGTCGGTACGAACACGGACGGCAAGGAAGTCTCCGTGGCCGTTCCGAAGGACGCGACGCCGCCGGCGAAGCTGGTGTCGGACTACGTCCTGGAGGGTGACGGCGCGGTCGTCAAGGACACCGACAACGTCGTGGTCAAGTTCAACGGCAAGACGTGGAAGGACGACAAGACCTTCGAAAGCACGTACGCCACCGACCAGTCCGTGACGTGGCCGATGGCGCAGCTTTCGGTCAAGGGTCTCAAGGAGGGTCTGACCGGCAAGAAGGTCGGCAGCCGCATCCTCCTGGTGATCCCGCCGGACATGGGCTTCGGCGACAAGGAGCAGGGGACCATCCCGGCGAACTCGACGCTGGTGTTCAGCCTCGACATCCTCGCCGTGATGTAAGACTGTCCCGGTTGTCCCCCTGTTCGTAAGTTTTTGAGGAGCAGTTCCGTGAGCGACAAGCTCGAGAAGCCCGAGATCGACTTCCCCGAGGGCGACGTCCCGGCCGACCTCGTGATCGAGGACATCTGGGTCGGCGAGGGTGCCGAGGCCAAGGCGGGTTCCCGCGTTTCCGTCCACTACGTGGGCGTGGCCTTCTCCACCGGTGAGGAGTTCGACGCCTCCTGGAACCGCGGCGCGCCGCTGCAGTTCCAGCTCGGTGTCGGCCAGGTCATCTCCGGCTGGGACCAGGGTGTCCAGGGCATGAAGGTCGGCGGCCGTCGCAAGCTGACGATCCCGGCCCACCTCGCGTACGGCGACCGCGGCGCCGGCGGTGCCATCGCGCCGGGCGAGACGCTGATCTTCGTGTGCGACCTGATGGCCGCCTGACCGGTCGGTCGTGAAGTCGTGGGGCCCCTGCCGTGAGGCGGGGGCCCTCGCTTTTGCCCTGGACCGGCGGGACGGTACGGTCAGCGGTCACGAGGGTGTACGCGGCACGTCTCGCGTGTCTGGAAGGGCGGATGGGCTTCGATGGCGATTGCCAAGGCCGAGCGGCTGATGAATCTGGCGCTGTGTCTGCTGGGGACGCGCCGGCCGCTCAGCAAGCGCGAACTGCGCGGTTCCATCGAGGCGTACATGGAAGCCGGGAACGACGAGTCCTTCAACCGGATGTTCGAGCGGGACAAGGACGATCTGCGCGAGCTCGGCCTCGTCATCGAGACGGTCGAGAACCTGGACGGCGAGACCGGTTACCTGGCCCGCCGTGATTCCAACCGGCTGCCGCCCGTCGCGCTCGACGCCGAGGAGGCCGCGGCGCTCGGGCTGGCCGCCAAGGTGTGGCAGCAGGCCCGTCTCGCCGGGGCCGCGAGCGGGGCGCTGCAGAAGCTGCGCGCCGGCGGGATGCCGGAGGCCTCGGATCCGTACGAGGGCCAGCACAGTGCCATCGAGCCGCGCATCCCGGTCCACGAGGCGGCCTTCGAGCCGCTGATGCTGGCGTGCCGCGACCGCCGGCCGGTGGTCTTCGACTATCGCAAGTCCACCGCCGCGCGCCCCGAGACCCGTCAGGTCGAGCCCTGGGCGCTGGAGTGCTGGCGCGGCCACTGGTATCTGGCGGGCTTCGACCGCGACCGCGGGGCGGAGCGGGTGTTCCGGCTCTCGCGGATCACCGGCAAGGTCAAGTCCCGCGCCGCCAAGTACACCGCGGAGGTTCCGGACGTGGTGACCGTACGGGAGACCGTGGCGAGCTGGGCCGGGGAGAGCGCGGACCGTTCCGCGCTGATCCGGCTGCGGGCCGGGGCCGGGTATCCGCTGCGGGCCAAGGCCACCGCCGTGCGCGAGAGCGGGGGCGGGGAGGGCTGGGACGAGCTGGAGATCCCGTACGGGCACGGACTGGACGCGTGGCTGGTGGAGTTCGGCCCCGACGTCGTGGTGCTGGAGCCCGCGGATCTGCGGGCCGACGTGGTGGACCGGCTGCGGGCCGTGGCCAAGGGCTGACCGGGCCGCGCGGGACCGCGGTGGGCCGTGCGGGGGCCGCGCGGCCGTACAGAGCGGCGCGGGACCGTGCACGGCCGCGCCGGACGAGTAGCAACGCCCTGAGGGGGAGACGTACCAGCATGGCTGCCAACGCCATCGACCAGACGCGCCGGATGCTGTCCCTGGTGACGTACCTGCGCGAGCGCCCGGGTGCGCACGTGGCCGACGTGGCCCGTGCCTTCGGGATCACCGAGGACGAGCTGATCTCGGACCTCGACGTGCTCCCCATGTGCGGGACCAGTTTCCGGGGCGGTGACCTGCTCGACATCGACACCGACGGGGAGCGCATCTGGTGGCGCAACCCCGATGCCTCGGGGGAGTCCACCGCCGAGCCGCTGCGGCTGGCCGCCGACGAGGCGACCGCGCTGCTGGTGGCCGCGCGCGCCGTGGCCACCTTGCCGGGGCTGCGCGAGAGCGACCGCGACGCCCTGCTGCGGGCCACCGCCAAGCTGGAGGCGGCGGCCGGGGAGGCGGCGGGGGCCAGCTCCCGGCTGTCGGTGACCTTCGAGTCCGAGGGCGGGGTCTTCGCCGATGTGGACCGGGCCATCGCCGAGCGGCGCCGGGTGTGGCTGCGCTACTACTCGCCGGCGCGCGACGAGCTGACCGAGCGGACCGTCGACCCGATCCGGCTGTTCGCCGTGGGGCACACGTACCTGGAGGGGTGGTGCCACCTCTCGGAGGCGCGGCGCACCTTCCGGCTGGACCGGGTCGCGGAGATCCGGCTGCTCGACGAGCGCGCGGACCCGCCGGCGATCGAGCCGCGGGACCTGTCGGTGGGGCTGGTGCAGCCGGCCGCCGAGGACCCGGAGGTCGTGGTCGAGGTGGGCCCGGGCGGGCGCTGGGTCGCCGAGTACTACCCGCACGACAGTGCCGAGGAGCTGCCGGAGGGCGGGCTGCGGATCACGCTGCGCAGCCCCGACCCGGCGTCGCTGCGCCGGCTCGCGCTGCGGCTGGGCCGCGAGGGGCGCATCGTGGCCCCGGTGGAACTGGCGGACAGTGCGCGGCAGGCGGCCCGGGAGGCGCTCGCCGCGTACGACGAGGACAGGGGTGTCGGGAGCTCGGCCGCCGGGGACCAGGGCTGAAGGGGGCGCGGGTGATGTCGCCTACGTCGGGGCCGCCGGAGGTGCCCGCGCAGGGCGGTGCGGCGGGTTCCACCGGTCCGGCGGCCGGTCCGGCGGGGTCGGGCCCTGCCGGGGCTCCGGTCGCGTTCAAGGCGGCCTGTCCGGACTGCCGTGCACGATTCGAACTGGACGCGGGCTCGCTGCGTCTGGCCATCGGCGGCAGCCGGCGGACCACCTTCTACTCCTTCACCTGTCCCGAGTGCGGTGTCCAGGTCCGCAAGCCGGCCGGGGAGCGCATCGTGGAACTGCTGACCGGTGGCGGTGTGAGCACCCTGCGCAGCGTCTGAGACGGGCGGTGGCCTAGGCTCTTCCCATGCTGTGGCCGATGCTCGCAATCGTTCTGGGCTTCCTGGGGCTCGCCGTCCTCGCCGTGCTGGCGGTGCGGGTCTTCGTGGAGGTGCGCAGGCTGTCCGTGCAGGTAGCGGCGGCCGGTCGGCGGATCGCGGACGCCTCCGGTGAGCTGGAGCGGGCCGCGATGGACCTGGCCGCCCCGGGGCGGTCGTCCCGGCCCTAGGGCGGGGGCGTGGGGGAGGCCATAGCCATGGTGGGACAACCGTCGTACTGTCTGACCACGCAAGCGGGGATACCCCGGGGGATTGCCTGGCGTTAACCCCCGGGGGTTACGATCCATGTCAGAGCGGCTTACGGATCTAGGTCCGGGCCGTCTGGCCACCACAACCAGCCGTTTCGGTGAGAAGGAAGACACACATGATCGGCAACCTGAAGCCCCTCGAGATCCTCCTGATCGTCGCCGTGATCTTCCTGCTGTTCGGTGCCAAGAAGCTTCCCGACATGGCCCGCTCGCTCGGCAAGTCCGCCCGCATCCTCAAGAGCGAGGCGAAGGCGATGAAGAAGGAGGGCGAGGCGGAGGACGCCGCGGCTTCCACCGCTTCTTCCGTCGCCGACCAGGCTCCGCAGCAGCAGGCGGCCCCGCGCACCATCCAGGCCTCGCCCGGTGACGTCACCAGCGCCCGGCCGGTCAGCGAGCCCAACCACACCACCCAGAGCTGACTCCGGCCGGCCCCGGTCGCGCCAGTCATCTGCATCGAGACAAGGGACGTGGGTTGCTCAAGTCTGCCCGCAAGCAGGAGAAGACGGACCAGAAGGCAAAGGACGCCGAAGGGCGCATGCCTCTTGTCGAGCACCTGCGTGAGCTGAGAAACCGGCTGCTGAAGGCGGTCCTCGCGGTCCTCGTGATCACCATCGTGGCCGCGTTCTTCTACAAGGACCTGATCGACTTCATGATGAAGCCGATCCTGGACTCGGTCGGCTGCTCCAACGGCGTGGTCGAGCAGCGCAACGGCAAACCGTGTGCCGACATGACGGTCAACGGACTCATCGCGCCGTTCTCCATCGCCCTGAAGGTCTCGCTCACCGCCGGTGTCGTGCTCTCCGCGCCGGTGTGGCTGTACCAGCTGTGGGCCTTCGTGGCCCCGGGCCTGCACAACCACGAGAAGAAGTACGCCGTGGGGTTCGTGGCGGTCGGCGCACCGCTGTTTGGCGCGGGCGCGGTCCTCGCGTACAAGGTGCTGCCGCAGACCGCGGTGATCCTGCTGGACTTCACCCCCGAGAACGCGCGCAACCTGCTGCCGGTCGACGACTACCTCGACCTGATCACGCGCATGGTCATCGTGTTCGGTCTGGCCTTCGAGCTGCCGCTGCTGCTGATCCTGCTCAACTTCACCGGGGTGCTGACCGCCAAGCGGCTCGCGAGCTGGTGGCGCGCCATGGTGCTGGGCATCACGATCTTCTCGGCGTTCGCGACGCCCACCGGTGACCCGCTGACGATGCTGTCGCTGGCCGCGCCGATCGTCATCCTGTACTTCATCGCGCTGGGCATCTGCCTGCTCAACGACCGCAGGCGGGCGCGGAGCAACCCCGACGCGGGTCTCGACGACGACGAGGCCTCCGAGGTGGACCTGACGCCGTCGGCGCTCGGCGAGATCGAGCCCGTGGCCGCTCCGGGCGCCCTGCCCGGGCAGGACGACGGCGGCCGCCAGCGGATCAACGGTTACGACGACGCCACCTGATCGCTGCGGGTACATTCCCGTGGGTGAGTGCTGAGATCACCCTCTTCGTCAATCCCACCGCGGGACGCGGCCGGGGCGCGCACGCCGCGCAGCCGGCCGCTTCCGCGCTCCGGGACGCGGGATATTCCGTACGGACCGTCGTGGGCGCCGATGCCGGCGACGCGCTGGAGCGGTTGCGCGCGGCGGTCAGGGAAGGGACCGGAGCGGTCGTCGCGGTCGGCGGCGACGGCATGGTCTCCCTGGCGCTGCAGGCGCTGGCCGGGACCCTCGTACCGCTCGGCGTGATCGCGGTGGGCACCGGGAACGACTTCGCGCGGGCGATGGGGCTTCCCGTGGGGGATCCGGCGCGGGCGGGCCGGCTGGCCGCCGAGGCCCTCAAGGAGGGCCGGATACGCGAGAGCGACCTCGGCCGGGTCGCCGGGGGCACCTGGTACGGGACCGTGCTGTGCTCCGGCTTCGACTCGCGGGTCAACGACCGCGGGAACCGGATGCGGCTGCCGCTCGGCAAGTTCAAGTACGACCTGGCCATCGCGCTGGAACTGGCCTCCTTCAAGCCCTTCCCGTACCGGATCACCCTCGACGACGGTCCCGTCATCGAGACCGAGGCCACGCTGGTGGCCGTCGGCAACGGTTCCTCCTACGGCGGCGGGATGCGCATCTGCGCGGACGCGCGGACGGACGACGGCCTGTTCGACGTCACCGTCGTCGGCGACTGCGGCCGGGCCACCTTGCTGAAGGTCTTCCCGCAGGTCTACAAGGGGACCCATCTCGGCCACCCGAAGGTCACCGTCCACCGGGCCGCGAAGGTGACCCTGGAGGCGGCCGGCATCACGGCCTACGCGGACGGCGAGCCGCTGGGAGCGCTGCCGGTGACCGCCGAGTGCGTCCCGGGGGCCCTGCGGCTCCTGACGTAGGACGGCTGCGGGGGCCGTGGGCCCGGGGTGCGGCGCTGCGCCGTAGGGCGGCCGGAGCTCGTCATAAAGATCGCGACTGTTGTCAGAGGCGGCGGGTAGGCTCGACGACAAGATGACCGAAGAACTCTCTCCCGCCGAGCGGTACGCCGCTGCCCGGATCCGCGCCGCCGAAGAGGCGACCGCCCTGGCGCCCTTCCGCGAGATGTACGAATTCGATCTGGATCCGTACCAGATCGAGGCCTGCAAGGCACTGGAGGCCGGCAAGGGCGTCCTGGTGGCTGCCCCGACCGGCTCGGGCAAGACGATCGTCGGCGAGTTCGCCGTGCACCTGGCCCTGGCGCAGGGCCGCAAGTGCTTCTACACGACGCCGATCAAGGCCCTGTCGAACCAGAAGTACGCCGATCTCGCCAAGCGCTACGGCGCCGAGAAGGTCGGCCTGCTCACCGGCGACAACAGCGTCAACTCCGAGGCGCCGATCGTGGTCATGACCACCGAGGTGCTCCGCAACATGCTGTACGCGGGCTCGCAGTCGCTGACCGGCCTCGGTTACGTCGTGATGGACGAGGTCCACTACCTCTCCGACCGGTTCCGCGGAGCCGTCTGGGAGGAAGTGATCATCCACCTCCCCGCGTCGGTGACGCTGGTCTCGCTCTCCGCGACCGTCTCCAACGCCGAGGAGTTCGGCGACTGGCTCGACACCGTGCGCGGCGACACCGAGGTGATCGTCTCCGAGGAGCGGCCCGTACCGCTGTGGCAGCACGTCATGGCCGGGCGGCGGATCTACGACCTCTTCGAGGAGGAGTCCGACCACGGCGGCCGCGGCTCCGCGCGCCGCGAGGTCAACCCCGATCTGCTGCGGATGGCCCGCGAGGAGAACACCAGCCGGTACAACCCGAAGGACCGGCGGCGCGGCAAGATGGTCCGCGAGGCCGACCGCGAGCGCGAGCGGCGCTCGCGCGGCCGGATCTGGACCCCCTCGCGGCCCGAGGTCATCGCCCGCCTGGAGGGCGACGGGCTGCTGCCCGCCATCAACTTCATCTTCAGCCGGGCCGGCTGCGAGGCCGCCGTCCAGCAGTGCCTCTACGCGGGCCTGCGGCTCAACGACGACACCGCGCGCCTGAAGGTCCGCGAGATCGTCGAGGAGCGCACCGCCTCCATCCCCGCCGAGGACCTGCACGTCCTGGGGTACTACGAGTGGCTCGAAGGCCTGGAGCGGGGCATCGCCGCGCACCACGCGGGCATGCTGCCCACCTTCAAGGAGGTCGTCGAGGAACTGTTCGTACGGGGCCTGGTGAAGGCGGTCTTCGCCACCGAGACCCTGGCGCTGGGCATCAACATGCCCGCGCGCACAGTCATCCTGGAGAAGCTCGTCAAGTGGAACGGCGAGCAGCACGCCGACATCACCCCCGGCGAGTACACGCAGCTGACCGGCCGGGCCGGGCGGCGCGGCATCGACGTCGAGGGCCACGCGGTGGTGCTGTGGCAGCGGGGCATGGACCCGGCGGCCCTGGCCGGGCTCGCGGGTACCCGTACGTATCCGCTGCGCTCCAGCTTCAAGCCCTCGTACAACATGGCCGTCAACCTGGTCCAGCAGTTCGGGCGGCACCGCTCGCGCGAACTGCTGGAGACCTCCTTCGCGCAGTTCCAGGCCGACCGCTCGGTCGTCGGGATCTCCCGGCAGGTGCAGCGCAACGAGGAGGGCCTGGAGGGCTACCGGGAGGGCATGACCTGCCACCTCGGGAACTTCGAGGAGTACGCGCGGCTGCGCCGCGACCTCAAGGACCGCGAGACGGATCTCGCCAAGCAGGGCGCGGCCCAGCGCCGGGTCCAGGCGGCCAGTTCGCTGGAGAAGCTGAAGCCGGGCGACATCATCCACGTGCCGACGGGCAAGTTCGCCGGGCTGGCCCTGGTGCTGGATCCGGGCGTGCCGGCCGGGCGTTCCAACGGGCACCGCGGGTACGAGTACGCCGAGGGTCCGCGCCCGCTGGTGCTGACCGTGGAGCGGCAGGTCAAGCGGCTCGCCGCCATCGACTTCCCGGTCCCGGTCGAGGCCATCGAGCGGATGCGCATCCCCAAGACGTTCAACGCCCGCTCCCCGCAGTCCCGTCGGGACCTGGCGTCCCAGCTGCGGACCAAGGCGGGGCACATCACGGTGGAGCGGCACCGGCACGGCCGGGCGGCCGCGGCGGACGACCGGGAGATCGCGCGGCTGCGCACCGAGCTGCGGGCGCACCCGTGCCACGGGTGCGACGAGCGCGAGGACCACGCGCGCTGGGCGGAGCGCTACCACCGGCTGCAGCGCGACACGCGGCAGTTGGAGCAGCGCATCGAGGGGCGGACGAACACCATCGCCCGCACCTTCGACCGGATCCACGCCCTGCTGACGGAGCTGGACTACCTGCGCGAGGGAGAGGTCACCCCGCACGGCCGGCGCCTCGCCCGGCTCTACGGAGAGCTCGACCTGCTGGCGTCCGAATGCCTGCGGGCCGGTGTCTGGGAGGGTCTGAGCCCGGCCGAACTGGCCGCCTGCGTCTCGGCGCTGGTCTTCGAGGCGCGGCAGTCCGACGACGCGGTGGCGCCGAAGGTGCCGGGCGGCGCGGCGAAGGCCGCGCTCGGCGAGATGGTCCACATCTGGGGCCGGCTCGACGCCCTGGAGGAGGAGCACGGCATCAACCAGGCGGAGGGCGTGGGCCAGCGCGAGCCGGACCTCGGTTTCGCGTGGGCGGTCTACCAGTGGGCCTCCGACAAGAGCCTGGACGAGGTGCTGCGCGAGGCGGAGATGCCGGCCGGTGACTTCGTGCGCTGGTGCAAGCAGGTCATCGACGTGCTGGGGCAGGTGGCCGCCGCGGCACCCTCCTCCTCCGCCCCTCCGTCGTCCGAAGGGGGCAGCACGGTGGCCCGTAATGCCCGCAAGGCCGTGGACGCGCTCCTGCGGGGTGTGGTGGCCTACAGCTCCGTGGGCTAATCGGATTTGGGGGTTCCTCCAAAAGTGGTCATGGCTGGATCTCACCTCTTGCCATGATCGATTCGACGTGTCCTGTGCGACGATCGGGCCATGACTGGGGGAACGGACGAAGGGCCGAGACGGGTCGGTCGGCCACGCGCCGATCAGCTGCGGCCGGCCAGCGGCCGGCCGCCGCGCGAGGAACTCCTCTACGCGGCGGCCGAGCTGTTCACGGTGAAGGGGTACGGCGCCACCACCACGCGGGCGGTGGCCGAACGGGCCGGAATGCGCCAGGCCACGATGTACCACTACTTCGGCGGCAAGGAGGAACTCCTCGCCGAACTCCTGGAGTCCACGGTCGCACCCTCCCTCGTGCTGGCCCGCCGGCTGCTCCTCGAAACGGACCGGCCCGCCGGCCGCCGGCTGTGGGAACTGTGCCGCTCCGACGTCCTGTTGCTGTGCGGGGGGCCGTACAACCTCGGTGCGCTCTACCTGTTGCCCGAGGTGGGCGGGGCCCGCTTCGCGCAGTTCCGTCTGATGCGCCTCGAACTCAAGGACGCCTACCGGGCGTTGCTCGACGGAACCTGTGTCGGAGCGGAACTCGCCGGGGACCGGGCCGGGTTGGCGCTCCGCAACGACCTGGTCTTCGGGCTCATCGAAGGCGTCATGCTCATCCACCGCTCCGATCCGGCCCGCCCCGTGGCCGCCTTCGCGGAGGCCACCGCCGACGCGGCCCTGCGCGTCGCGGGGATAGCGGAGTCCACGGGTTAGGACCCCGGATCGGGCCGCGGATCGGGTCACGGGTCGGGTCATGGATCAGGCCGTGGATCAGGCCGCGGCCCCGGGTCCCGGGTCCGTCTCCCAGCCGGCCCGGTCGGTCCAGGCCCGCAGGGGCAGCGCGCTCTCCAGCCGGTGCTCGATCCCCGTGACGGGGTCGGTGAACTCCAGTGTGCGGGCCAGTAGTTGGAGCGGGCGGCGGTAGTCGTCCGGCGCCGGATCGCCGACCACCGGATAGACCGGGTCGCCCAGGATCGGCAGGCCGAGGCTGTTCATGTGCACCCGCAGCTGGTGGGTCCTCCCGGTGTGCGGGGTCAGCCGGTAGCGCCCCAGACCGTCCTTGACCCCGACGAGTTCGGCCAGCGTCTCGGCATTGGGCTCGGCGCCCTCGACCTCCACCGCCGCCATCACCCCGCGCACCTTCTCGATGTGGCTGCGCAGCGTACGGGGGAACTCCACCGCCGGGTCGTGCGGCGCGAGCGCCTCGTACTCCTTGCGGATCCGCCGCTCCTGGAAGAGCAGCTGGTAGGCGCCCCGGTCCTCGGGGCGGACGCTGAAGAGCACCAGCCCGGCCGTCATCCGGTCCAGCCGGTGCGCCGGGCTCAGTGCGGGCAGGCCGAGTTCCACCCGCAGCCGGGCCAGGGCCGTCTGGAAGACGTGGCTGCCGCGCGGGGTAGTGGCCAGGAAGTGCGGTTTGTCGGCCACCAGCAGGTGCTCGTCGCGGTACACCACCCCGATCGGGAACGGCACCACCGGCTCGGCGGGCATATCGCGGTGGAACCACAGGAAGGCGCCCGGCTCGTACGCGTCGCCGGGGCGCAGGACCCGCCCGCCGGCGCCGAGGACCCGGCCGTCGTGCAGCAGCCGCGCCATCGACTCGGCGCCGCGGGTGCCCTCGTAGCGCGCCGCGAGGTAGGAACCGAGGTCCGGCCACAGGCCGTCCGGGTCGGGGGGCAGCCGCATGCGGACCGGGTCGATGCCGTGGACCTGCGGCAGGGGCGAGTCGGGGATGTGGGATCGGCGCTTCATCGGGGTACAGGCTATGCGGCTACCTGCGGGTGAAAGTGCCCAGGTGGTTGCCGTCCAGGTACTCGACGCGCAGGGTGCCGTCGGCGAAGGTCACCCCGGTGCGGCCGACGGCGTTCTCGCCGGCCGTCTCGAAGCTGAAGACGTCCCCGTCGTAATGGGTGAGCGGGTAGCGCTGGGGTTTCGGCCCGAGCGAGAGGACGAGGCCGCCGCCGGGGGCAGCCGTGACGGTGGCCTTGCCGTAGTACGCGTTCTCGTACGTTCCCGTGTACGCGGAGTCGGCCTCGGCGGCCGCGGCTCCGGCGGGCGGCTTCGCGTAGTCGGTGGGGGAGCGGCCCTCGGCGTCGATCCGGGCGTACGCCGACTCGGTCAGCGCGAGCCAGTCGGTGGTGACCTTGCCGTGTTCGGCGAAGTCGAAGAAGTCCAGCGCCACCGCGTCGGGGACCCCGATGGGGTAGCCGTTGGTCAGGATGACGATGCCGAGCTTCTCCAGGGGCAGCATGGTCACGCTGGTGTTGGCGCCGAGGTCGAAGGCCCCGGAGTGGCTCAGCTTGACCCGGCCCGCGCCGTCGTAGGTGACGTTCCAGCCCAGTCCGTAGAAGGCGGTCGTGCCCGAGGGGGTCACCGGCTGGGCGACGATCTCGGGGAGGTGGGTGCGGGCGAGGTTGTCGGCCGGGATGATCCGCTTTCCGTCGAGCGTGCCGTCGCCCAGCTGCAGCCGCAGCCAGCGGGCCATGTCGCGGGCGGTGGAGCTGACCCCGCCGGCCGGCGCCTGGGCGTCCGGGTCGCGGACGTAGCGGGGGCTCCAAGTGCCGTCCGGGTTCCTGACGTGGGTGGCGGCGTGGTCGGGGGCCTTGTCGAAGGCGGCGAACTCGGTGCTGGTGCGCGTCATGCCGGCCGGCTTGAAGAGGGTGTCGTCGGCGAGCTTCTGCCAGCTGCTGCCGTGGGCCTTCGCGACCGCCTCGGCGGCGGCGGTGTAGCCGAAGTTCGTGTAGGCGTAGCTCGCGCGGAACGCGTTCAGGGGCTCCAGGCGCAGGTGGTCCAGGATGTACGACTGGTCGTAGCCGAGGTCTTCGAGGAGGTCCCCGGCGTGGTCGGGCAGGCCGCTGCGGTGCGAGAGGAGGTCGGCGGTGGTGACGTGCTCGGTGACCCAGGGGTCCTTCAGCGTGAATCCGGGCAGTTCCGCCCGCCGGTCGAAGTCGGCCGGCTCCTTGAGGACGCCCGCGACGACGGTGGAGGAGACCGGCTTGGACAGCGAGGCGATCTGGAAGACGGTGTCCGGGCCGACGGTCTCCTTCTCGCCGACGCGGCGCAGGCCGAAGCCCTTGAGGTAGACCACCTTGTCGTCGTGGACCACGGCGACCGAGACGCCCGGCACGCCGGTGGAGCGCATGAAGTCGCCGACGGTCCGGTCGAGGCGGCGCACTGCCGCTTCGACCTGCTCGTCGCTGATCACGGGTTTCGGCGCGGGCGGTGGGCTCGGTGCGGCCGTTGCCGTCCCGGTGCTCGCCAGGAGGGCAGCTGCCCCGGCCGCCGTCAAGGCGCGGAGCGTACGCATGGCCCCATTGTCCCGCCGACCGGGTGAACCCGCTCCGCGAAGCCCGCGGCCGGGGTCAGTGGGAGGCGCCGACCGGTTCCTGCTCGGCTTCCACTTCCGCGTTCCAGTCCCGCTTGATCGCGCGCCAGCCCTCGTCCGTCTGCCCCAGGCGCCAGTAGCCCGAGATCGACAGCCGCTCGCGCGGGATGTCGTGCTCGACGCGCAGGTGGCGGCGGAGCTCCTTGACGAAGCCGGCCTCGCCGTGGACGAAGGCGTGCACGTCGCGGGAGGGGAAGGCCAGCGCCCGGACGGCCTCGGTCAGGGCCTCGCCGACCGGCCGGGAGCCGCGGTGGATCCAGACCGGGACGGTGCCGTCCGGGGTGGAGATCTTCAGCTCGTCCCGCGGACCCTCGACCTCCACGAACGCGTGGACCACCGACCCGAAGGGCATCCGCTCCATCGCGGCGCCGATCGCCGGCAGGGCGCTCTCGTCACCGACCAGCAGGTGCCAGCCGGCGACCGGGTCCGGGGCGTAGGCGCCGCCCGGCCCGAGGAACCGTACGAGCTCACCGGGCTGCACGCGGGCCGCCCAGGGGCCGGCCAGGCCCTCGTCGCCGTGGACCACGAAGTCGAGGGTCAGCTCCAGGCGGACCGGGTCCCAGGCGCGCACCGTGTACGCGCGCTGGCGCGGCCACTCCTCGCGGGGGTGGGTCGCCTTGATCCGCTCCAGGTCCCACGGGGAGGCGTACTCGACGCCCTCGGGCGCGAAGAGGATCTTCACGTAGTGGTCGGTGTACGCACCCGCACCGAATCCGGCCAGACCGGCCCCGCCCAGCACGATCCGCACCATGTGCGGGCTCAACCGCTCGGTGCGCACGACGACTGCGGTGCCGACCTTGCGGGCGCGTCCTTCTGCCACGACGTCTCCCTGACTTTCCGACCCTGACTCCCATGAAGCTTAGGATTACCTAAGTTAGCACCTCAGGGGCGCAGTGCGCTGCTCAGGCGTTCAACTGCTCCTCCCAGACCCCACCGGTGGGCGAGGGCCGCCACCAGGTCGGGCTGCGCGGGAGCCGCCGGAAGGGCGGGATCGAACTGCGGCAGTTGAACATCGGAGGCGACCCGGACGACCTTGGGGGCCACCGCCAGGTACGGCCGGGACTCGTCCAGCCGCTTGCGCTGCACGGGGGTCAGCTTCGACTTCGGGTCACCGATCGCCGCGATGATTCCGGCCAGGTCACCGTAGGTGTGCAGGAGCTTCGCGGCGGTCTTCTCGCCGATGCCCGGCACGCCCGGCAGGCCGTCGCTCGGGTCGCCGCGCAGCAGGGCCATCTCCGCGTACCCGGGGCCGTCGACCCCGTACTTCTCCAGCAGCCACGCCTCGTCGGTCACCTGGAGGGTGCCGACGCCCTTGAGCGGGTACAGCACGCGCCGCCCCTTGGCGTCGTCGACCAGCTGGTAGAGGTCCCGGTCGCCGGTGACGATGTCCACCGGGCCCGTGGCGCGGGTGGTGAGCGTGCCGATCACATCGTCCGCCTCGTAGCCGGCGACCCCCACCCGGGCGATCCCGAAGGCGTCCAGGGCCGCCTCGATGATCGGCACCTGCGGGGCCAGGGTGTCCGGGGTCTCCTCAAGGTCCGGGCCGGTCCGCGATTCCTCGGCCACCCGGTGGGCCTTGTAGGAGGGGATCAGCTCCACCCGCCAGTGCGGCCGCCAGTCGGCGTCCATGCACGCCACGAGATCGTCGGGCCGGTGGTCCTGCACGAGGCGGCCGATGAAGTCGAGCAGGCCGCGCACGGCGTTGACCGGGGTCCCGTCGGGGGCCTTCACGGATTCCGGTACGCCGAAGTAGGCGCGGTAGTAGAGGGAGGCGGTGTCCAGGAGCATCAGGCGTCGTGTCGTCGTCACGATCACGATGATGCCCTGGCACCCCGGGCAAAGTGGCGCAGGTGCGGTCTCCTCGGCTCTTGAGCGCGAAACCGGGGCCGGTTGCTGCGTAAGGTGCTTACAGCACACCGATGTGCGATGGACCAGGACAAGGGGAGGGCAGCCCCGCCATGGACGACAGGGATGGCACCGACGGCACGGACGGCACGAACAGCGTGAGCGCGGCGAGCGGCACGATCGGCACGGACCCGACGGGCGCCGCCAACGGCGTCGCCGGCGCGGACGACAAGGACCGGGACCGGGACAAGGACTCCAAGGAACCGCTCCGGGTGGGTGTCGCCGTGCGCAAGAGACGCCGGGCACTGCACCTCACGCTCGCCGCCGTATCGGCGCGCAGCGGCCTGTCGGTCCCCTTCCTCAGCCAGATAGAGAACGAACGGGCCCGGCCCAGCATGCGTTCCCTGGAGCGGGTCGCCGACGCGCTGGAGACCACGGCCGTCGACCTGCTGGCCGCCTCCGACACCGCGCGCACCGTGGACCTCGTACGGGCCGGCGACGACTCGGGGCTCACCCCGGTTCCCGGCGTGCGGCCCCTCGTACGGGGGCACCACCAACTGCACGCGCTGGAGTTCACCGGGGACCAGGACGCCGGCCGCGAGTACCAGCACCGCAACGACGAGCTGATGTACGTGGTCTCGGGCGCCTGCCAGGTGGAGGCGGAGGGCCGGGCCTACCGGCTGGAGAGCGGGGACGCGCTGTTCCTGTCCGGCGGGGTGCGCCACCGCTGGCGGGCCGTCACCGAGGACACCCGCATCCTGATCGTCGCGGTCGGCGACCACATCCACGCGACCTCCGAACCGCCCTCGCCGGGCCGCTGAGACCGGCCGCCGAGACACTGGGCGCCCCGGACATGCGCACACCGAAGCGGGTGGTCTCGCTGGTGCCGTCCCTGACCGAGGCGGTGGCCGTGAGCGCGCCCGGAGCGCTGGTCGGGGTGACCGACTGGTGCACGCACCCGGCCGGCCTCGGGGACGTGGCGCGCGTCGGGGGCACGAAGAACCCCGACGTCGGCGCGATCGCGGAGCTGCGCCCGGACCTGGTCGTCGCCAACGAGGAGGAGAACCGGGCCCCGGACCTGGACGCGCTGCGCGCCGCCGGGCTGGAGGTGCTGGTCACCGAGGTACGGGACCTCCCGCAGGCCTTCGGGGAGCTGGACCGGGTCCTGGTGGGGGCCCTGGGACTCAAGCGGCCCGGGTGGCTGGCGGACGCGGAGGCCGCGTGGGCCCGGGTGGAGCCCCTCCCGCCGTCCCTGGCCTTCGTACCGATCTGGCGGCGGCCGTGGATGGTGCTCGGCCGGGACACCTTCGCGGGGGACCTGCTGGCCCGCCTGGGGGTGCGCAACGCCTGTGCCGGGCATCCGGAGCGTTATCCGAGGATCCCGGCGGCCGAGCTGGCCGCCGCGGGCTGCGACCTCGTCGTGCTCCCCGACGAGCCGTACCGCTTCACCGCCGAGGACGGGCCCGAGGCCTTTCCGGGGATCCCGGCCGCGCTCGTCAGCGGACGGCACCTGACGTGGTACGGGCCTTCGCTGGTCGAGGCCCCGGCGGTGCTGGGGGCGGCCCTGCGCGCGGCGGGCTGAGCACTGCCCTGCGGGGCCGGTCCCCTACCCGCCCTTCCCCCCGTTCCCCGGGCTGCGCCCGGACCCCTCCCGGGGTCCGGGGGGCGGCCCCCGGCGGCGGCGCCGGGCTGCTAGGCGGCCCGGGGGGCGGCGGGTGCGGCCAGGAGGCGGCCGGTGAACAGGCCCCGCAGGGTGTTCGCGGCGGCCAGGAGCCAGGCGGTCAGCAGGGCCAGGAACAGCGCGGCGGCCAGCCAGGAGAAGGCGGTGAGCCCGGTGTGGCGGGCCAGGCCGGCGGCGCCGGTGACGCAGGTGCCGACGGGGAAGGTCAGTGCCCACCAGGTCATGGCGAACCCCATGCCGTCGCGGGCGGCCCGCACCAGCATCGCCGCGGCCAGCGCCAGCCAGAGCAGGGCGAATCCCATCACGGGGACCCCGTAGACGACCGCGAAGGCGGCGAAGGCGCCGGAGTACGCGGCGGATATCGACTGGGGGGCCATGTCCGCGAGGGAGTTCACGGCGGTGGTGGACTGGCCGAGGGGGCCGAGGACCAGGAACAGGGTGGGGGTGAGCGCCAGGGGCAGGGGGCCGCTGATGATCAGCCGGCCGAAGACCAGGGGGAGCATCAGCAGGGTGGCCAGCAGGCTGATGCCGAACATGGCGTAACAGGCGAGCAGCATGGCCTCGCGGGCCTGTCCGGCGGCCAGGTGGGGGATCAGCAGGGGGCCCAGCGCGGCGGAGACCATGGGGGCGACCAGGGGCAGCAGCCAGACGGGGGTGGCCTGGTGGGCCTCGACCTTGTGGCGGACCACCATCAGGTAGGGGACGGCGACCGCGGCCAGCAGACCGATGGCGGTGCCGGCGGTGAACAGGACGGCGTCGGCGGCGACGGCGGCCCGGACCCCGATGAGGTCCTTGCCGACGATCAGGGCGCCGCCGCCCACGGCCAGCAGCGCCATCGACAGGCAGCCGTAGAAGGGGGCCACGGCGGGGTCGAGGAGGTGGGCGCGGGCCTGGTCGCGGTGGTGGAGCCAGTGCCCGGCGCGGGCGGTCAGCAGGACGGCGAGGGCGGTGGCGGCCAGCACCCAGAAGACCTGGCAGAGCACGCGCTGGCCGGGGAGCTGGTACGGGAGGGTCGCGCCGGCATTGGCGACGATCGCCGTGCCCATGACGGACGCGTACCAGTTGGGGCCGAGGTGGCGCAGTGCGGGAGCCTTGTGGGTCCGCAGGATCCCGGGGGTGGTGGGAAGGGGTCGTACCAGGGTGGTGGCCATGGGTCCAGCGTCGCGGCGGCCAGCGCCGGACGGCAGGGGGCACTGTCCTATGAGGGCATAAACTGAAGTTATGGGTACTGGGTATGGCAATGAGGAGTGGGCCGGAGCACAGGTTCCGCTGGCGCACCGGGTCCCCGACCTGGGCGCCATGGAACTGCTGCTGGCGGTCGCGCGCGTCGGCAGTCTGAGCGGCGCGGCGCGGCGGCTCGGGATCACCCAGCCCGCCGCCAGCAGCCGCATCCGGGCGATGGAGACCCGGCTCGGCGTCGCGCTGGTGGACCGGTCCCCGCGCGGGTCCACGCTGACGGCGGAGGGCGCGCTGGTCACGGACTGGGCGCGGCGGGTCGTGGAGGCGGCCGAGGCCTTCGACGCGGGCGCCCAGGCGCTACGGGGCCGCCGCGACTCCCGGCTGCGGGTCGCCGCCAGCATGACCATCGCGGAGTACCTGCTGCCCGGCTGGCTGATCGCGCTGCGCGGGCAGCGCCCCGGGACGGCGGTGTCGCTGCACGCGGGGAACTCGGCGGTCGTCGCCGAACGGGTCCTCGCGCACGAGGCGGACCTCGGCTTCGTGGAGGGGCTGAGCGTGCCGGAAGGGCTCGACTCGGTGGTGATCGCACAGGACCGGCTCGTCGTGGCGGTGGCTCCCGGGCACCCGTGGGCGCGGCGGTCGAAGGGGGTGGAGGCGGCGGAGCTGGCCGCGACCCCGCTGATCCTGCGGGAGCGGGGCTCGGGGACCCGGCAGGTCCTGGACGCGGCCCTGGCCGGATGCGGGGGGCTGGCGGAGCCGCTGCTGGAACTGGCGTCGACCACTGCGGTCAAGGCGGCGGCGGTGTCCGGGGCGGGGCCGTGCGTGCTGTCGGAACTGGCGGTGGGGGACGAGATGGCGGGGCGGCGGCTGGTGTCCGTCCCGGTCCTGGGCGCGGGCCTGGACCGGGAACTGCGCGCGGTCTGGCCCTCGGGCTCCCGCCCGGCGGGCCCGGCGCGCGACCTGCTCGCACTGACCCGCCACTGACCGACGCGGTCCGGCCCCGCCGGGGGAATCCGGCCCTGCCGCCTATGGCCGGCGCCCGGGTGCCCGGCGGGCCCGCGCCCCGCGCCCTAGGGTCGGCGCCCTGGGGCGGGCGGTTTGTGCCCGTGGGCCCGCGGCCTGTGCCCGGTGCCCGGTGCACTGCGCCCTGGGGCCCGCGCCCTGTGCCCGGGCCTGCTTCCCGACTGGGTACTTCAAGCCCCGCGGGTAGATCCAGCCCCTCCGGCGTTTGAGGAGCGGGGGTCCGGGGGCTGGCCCCCGTGCGGCGGCGACGCAGACGGCAACGGGTCCGGGGCGGAGCCCCGGGGAACGGGGGAAGGGCGGGTAGGGGACAAGCCCCCCC
>NZ_JBSGXB010000075.1:0-26785 GCF_053609185.1 Streptomyces sp. NPDC054956
GGCTCCCAGGGCCGCCGCGCCGACGAGACCCGCGCCGATGGCGGTCTCGGTGGTGGACGGGCCGAAGGAACCGCCGAGGCCGCCCTGGGCGCCGTTGCCCGGCAGGATCGTGAACCGGTGCGTGGCGACCAGGCTGTTGTCGTGGCACTTGACCGACAGCGTGTGGTGTCCGGGCGAGGCGTGGTTGAAGATCCGGACGGTCGCGAAGCCGATGGAGCCGGCCGACAGGTTCGTCTGCGGAAAGTTGCCGTGGGAGAAGACGATGCCGCCGTGGCCGCAGCCGGCGGCGCTGACCTGCATCGTGGAGCCCTGGTGGACGGAGTACGGGTTGACCGTGACGTTGCTGGGCCCGCCGTTTCCGCCCGAGCCCGGCGGACCGCCCGCAGGGTTCGCGGAGGCGAACGGGGTGCTGAGACCGAACGCGACGCAGGCGGCCGCGGTCACGGTAAGAGCGCGGAGAACACGCATGGTGGAACCTCCAGCGGGAAGCGCCCCGGAGCGGTGGCCCGGGCAGATCGACGAGAACGCCTCCCATCACGAACCCTCGGGGCGGTCCGCAACCAGCGCATTTCCGCCTTTGGGCCGCAAGGTTGAGCGACACGCCGAGGCGCGGACGCGTTTGCTGACGGATCCGCAGGTCACGACCCGTCAGGCATTTATGTGACGATTACCTGGATGGGCGCACCCCTTCCGGCCCCACCACCCGTTCGCCCTTCCCCGATCGCCGTCCCACGCACGCCGCCTTAGCGTGCGTGAAGTAGGGCGTAAAGGGGTGGGAACAGGAACGCGGGTCGGGACCCCCGCGTCGGGAAGGGAGAGCCATGACCGAGGACGAGAGTGAGAGGCCATCGAGGAGGCGCTCCCCGTGGGGCGCGATCGCGCTGGTCATGCTCACCGGCCTCGCCATGATGCGCAACGGAGCCGATGTGGACGCCGGACCTCCGCAGCCGGCCGCCGCGGCGGCCGTCGGAGCGGTGGCCACCGTCGGCTCGCAGGCCGACCAGGCACCCGCCGAGCCGCCCGCGCAGCCGCCGAACATGGAGGTGCTGGAGCACTCGTCGGTGCAGCGCATCCGGATCCCGTCGATCAGCGTGGACGCTCCGGTGATGACGGTCGGGCTGGACGCGACGGGCTGGATCGACGCGCCGCCCCCTCAGGAGCGGAACCTGGCGGGCTGGTACCTCAACGGCATCTCGCCGGGCCAGCAGGGATCGGCGGTGATCGTGGGCCACGTGGACAACGCGCAGGGCCCCGCGGTCTTCTACGGCCTGGGCTCGGTCCAGAAGGGCAGCCGCATCGAGGTGGCGCGCTACGACGGCCGAACGGCGGTGTTCGAGGTGTACGGAGTGGAGGTCTTCGCCAAGGACGCGTTCCCCGGAGCCCGGGTGTACGGGGACACCGGGCAGCCGGAACTCCGGGTGATCACGTGCGGCGGCGGCTACTCGAAGGCGCGGGGCTACGACGGCAACGTCGTCGTCTTCGCGCGGATGGTGGAGGCCCGCTGACCGGTGACGAGGACCTGGAGCGGCGGCCGCACGAGGGCATGTGCCCGGTGGTGGCCGCCGCGCCGGGAGAGGGGTTCCCTCAGCGCGGCGGCAGCGCCGGCAGCGTCATCCGGTAGCCCCGCCCGAGCAGTTGCGGCAGGTAGTTAGCCAGCGCCTGCACGCTCTGCGAGCGGTTCCCGCCCGCGTCGTGGTTCAGCACGATCACGCCGGGCCCGGCCCCCTTCAGGACCCGCGACACGATCGTGGTGGTGCCCGGTTCCTTCCAGTCCAGGGTGTCCACGGTCCAGGCGAGCGGCTCCATGCCGAGTTCCGCCCCGATCTCGAAGGCCGCGCGGTTCCACGCCCCGAAGGGTGCCCGGAACCACAGCGGCGCCTCGCCGGTCACCTCCTGCACGACCTCGCTCGTACGGCCGATCTCCGAGGCGAGGGCGGGCCGGCTGAGCTTGGTCATGAGCGGGTGGGTCCAGGTGTGGTTGCCGATGACGTGACCCTCGGCGGCCATCCGGCGCAGGAGGTCCCGGTTGTCGGTGGCCATCTCCCCGCACACGAAGAACATGGCCCGTACGCCGTAGCGCGAGAGGGTGTCCAGGATGGCCGGGGTGTAGCGGGGGTCCGGCCCGTCGTCGAAGGTGAGCGTCATCGCGGCGGCCGGTGCGTCGGCGGGCAGTTCCAGGATCGGCCGGGTCCGTACGGCGGGCTTCGCCAGGGGCGGGCGCTCCGGGGTGCCTTCGGAGGTCATCGGCTGGAGCCGGTACGAGGACCCGCGCGGGCTCTGCGGCCGGGCGCCGGGGGCTCCGGCGAGCGGGCCCGGCCCGGCGGCTCCGCCGGGTCCGGGACCGAAGGGTGGTTCGGCGCCGCCCCCGACCCCGAGGCCGGGAGCGGCGGTCGGCAGGCCCGGCTCACCGCCGGTCAGCAGACCCGCGGCGGCGGCGACTCCGAGGAAGACGGCGGAGCGCAGGAGCACGCGTCGCCCTACTGTCGGCTCGTCATTTTTCATTACTACTACGTATCAACGACATCGCCGCAGATGTCGAGAGGCGCGGACGCGCCCCCTTGCGCTCACCCGGTCAGCCCACAGTCCGCCGGGTCACCCCCGCCGCACCAGCGGGAACGGCAGCGTCTCGCGGATCGTCAGACCCGTGAGGAACATGACGAGCCGGTCCACGCCGATGCCCAGCCCGCCGGTCGGCGGCATCGCGTACTCCAGCGCGTCGAGGAAGTCGTTGTCGATCTCCATCGCCTCCGGGTCGCCGCCCGCCGCCAGCAGCGACTGCGCGGTGAGCCGGCGCCGCTGCTCGACGGGGTCGGTCAGTTCCGAGTAGGCGGTGCCCAGTTCGGTGCCGAAGGCCACCAGGTCCCAGCGCTCCGCGAGCCTGGGGTCCTTTCGGTGCTGGCGGGTGAGCGGGGAGACGTCCGTGGGGAAGTCCTTGTAGAAGGTGGGCAGCTTGGTCTTCTCCTCGACCAGTCGCTCGTACATCTCCAGGACCACGTCCCCGCGCGTGTTGTCGGGGGTGTGCGGCACGGCGGCACGGTCGCACAGCCTCCTCAGCACGTGCTCCTCCGTGTCGGCGTCGACCTCCTCGCCCAGTGCCTCGCTGATCGCCCCGTACATCGTCTTCACCGGCCAGGGACCGGAGATGTCGTGGACGACGAGCTTCCCGTCGGGGCCCGCCTTGTGGGCGACGGGCGAGCCGAACGCGGCCGTGGCGGCGCTCTGGATGAGCTCGCGCGTCAGGTCGAGCATCACGTCGTAGTCGGCGAAGGCCTGGTAGGCCTCCAGCATCGTGAACTCGGGGTTGTGCTTGTAGGAGACGCCCTCGTTGCGGAAGGTCCGGCCCATCTCGAAGACCTTCTCCATGCCGCCCACGCACAGTCGCTTCAGGTACAGCTCGGGCGCGATGCGCAGGTACAGGTCGAGGTCGTAGGCGTTGATGTGGGTGCGGAACGGCCGTGCGTTGGCGCCGCCGTGGATCTGCTGGAGCATCGGCGTCTCGACCTCCAGGTAGCCCCGTTCCAGGAGCCCCTGGCGCAGGGCCTGGACGGCGGTGGAGCGGGCCCGTACGACGTCCCTCGCCTCCGGACTCGCGACCAGGTCGAGGTAGCGCCGCCGGACGCGGGCCTCCGGGTCGGAGAGGCCCTTGCGCTTGTCGGGGAGCGGGCGCAGGCACTTGCCGGTGAGCTGCCAGGAGTCGACGACCACGGACAGTTCGCCGCTCCTGCTCGCGCCGACCTGGCCGCTCGCGACGACGTGGTCGCCGAAGTCGACCTGGGAGGTGAAGGTGTCGAGCACGTCGGCGCCGGCCTCGTCCCGGGTGAACATCAGCTGGATGTCTCCGGACCAGTCCCGCAGGACCGCGAAGACCACGCCGCCGAGGTCGCGCACGACCATCACGCGCCCGGCGACGGTGACCGGCGAGCCGGTGCGGGTGCCGGACGGGTGGCTTGGGTGCGCGGCCTTCAGCTCGGCGACCGTGTGGGTGCGCTGCCGGATGCCCACGGGGTACGGGTCGGTGCCGCCGGCCCGGATGCGCTCCATCTTGTCGTGCCGGACCCGGACCTGTTCGGGCAGCCGCTCGGCCTGCGCCGTCTCGCCCTCCTCCCCTACGAGTTCCAGTCCGAGGGAGTCGATGGAGGGCAGGCCGGCGGTGTTGGCGGGGGCGGTGAGCCCGCGCGGGTGCCCGTTGCCCCACAGGGTGCGCATGCTCGGTACGGAGACGAAGCCCTCGGCGATGCCGGAGGCGAGGCTGACCCGGGCGAGGGAGCCGGCGTCCTGGTAGCAGAGGAAGCGCGGGTACCACTCGGGGCCGTACTTGACGTTCGAGCGGTACAGCGCCTCCAGCTGCCACCAGCGGGAGAAGAAGAGCAGCAGTTTGCGCCAGAGCTTGAGGACGGGGCCGGCGCCGATCCGGCCGCCCTCCTCGAAGGCGGAGCGGAAGACGGCGAAGTTGAGGGAGATCCGGCGCACGCCCAGGCCCGGGGCCGCGGCGCAGAGTTCGGCGACCATGAACTCCATGACCCCGTTGGGGGCGGAGCGGTCGCGGCGCATCAGGTCGAGGGAGATCCCGTCCTTGCCCCAGGGGACGAAGGAGAGCAGGGCGATCAGCTCGCCCTTGTCGTCGAAGGCCTCGACGAGGAGGCAGTCGCCGTCGGCGGCGTCGCCGAGGCGGTCCAGGGCCATGGAGAAGCCGCGTTCGGTCTCGGTGTCGCGCCATTTGTCGGCCCGGTCCACGATCATCTGCATCTCGTCCTCGGAGAGGGCGGAGTGGCGGCGGATGAGGGTGGTGGCCCCGGTGCGCTGGACCCGGTTGACGGCCTGCCGGGTGACGCGCATGTCGCGTCCGTCGAGGTCGAAGTGGGCGACGTGCAGGATCGCCTCGTCGCCGAGCTGCAGGGCGCTGAGTCCGGAGCGGGCGTACGCGGTCGCCCCGTCCTCGGAGGCGCCCATGACGGCGGGCTGCCAGCCGTAGCGGCGGGCCACGGCGAGCCAGGCGTCGATGGCGGGGGTCCAGGCGGCCGGGTCGCCGACGGGGTCGCCGCTGCCGAGGCAGACGCCGGCTTCGACGCGGTAGGTGACGGCGGCCTTGCCGTTGGGGGCGAAGACGACGGCCTTGTCGCGGCGGGTGGCGAAGTAGCCCAGCGAGTCGGCGCGCCCGTAGGCGCCGAGCAGGGCGCGGATGCGCGGCTCCTCGTCCCCGTGCAGGGCTGCGGTCAGCCGCTGGGAACGGAAGAGGGTGGCGGCGGCGTTCAGCAGGGCGAGGGCGCCGAAGAGGCCGAGCAGGAAGTAGAGCGGGCGGGGCGGCTTGCCGTCGAACTGCCGGGCGGAGAAGAGCCCGCCGAAGACCTGCTTCGCGGCCCAGTCCAGCCACTGCCCCTTGGGAAGGGTGCCGGGGAACAGCGCGACCAGGCCCCAGCCGAGGAAGACCGCGGCGAGCAGTCCGAGGCCGAGCACGAGCATGGCCCGCCAGAGCGCGCCCGGGCGGGAGGCGGCGTAGAACTCCTTGCGGGCGGCGACGAGGAGGGCGAGGGCCGCCACCGCGATGCCCAGGGAGACTCCGCCGATGACCTCGTAGCCGTTGGCGATGATCAGCAGGTTGACCAGGATGAGCAGGGCCAAATAGGTGACGACGATCCACCAGGCGACCTTCTTGCGCATGCCCAGGGCGGCGGCGAGGAGGAAGAGGAAGACGGCGTAGGCGAGGTTCTCGCTGACCGGGACGATGAAGAGGTCCAGGAAGCGCACGACGTGCTTCAGGAGCCGCCGCAGCGTCGGCGACACGGCCAGCAGCGCGCAGAACAGTCCCAGCGTTCCGAAGAACGCGCCGAAGGCGTCGGGCACCCGGTTCAGCATGCGGTTCCGGGTCCCGCGCGTCTCCTCCACGGTGGCACTCATGGTTCGCACTGTAGGGAGGGCCGCGCCCCTTCGCGCGTCGAGCCGGCGAGGCCCAGAGCCCTGAAGGTGACAGAGCACTTGAATCCTCCCCGCCACGGAGGGCGGGGATTCCTGGCTCACGCAGCCTGCTGGCCCGGCGGGCTGTCAGGTCTTCCACGATCGGCACCAGCCGGGTTGAGACCAGCCCGGACCAGCATCACGTGTGCGGAGTTCTTGTCCCTGGGGGATACAGCTCCGCACGCGGTGCAGGTGTAGGTACGTTCTGAGAGAGGTAGTGCGTGCTTGGTTCTCGCTCCGCACTGCGCGCAGTCCATGGTGGTGTGCGCGGGATGGACAAGGTGCACGATGCGCCCGTGCTTGCGGGCCATGGCGATCAGCGCCGTCTTGGTGGCGGAGATCGCGGCGTCGGCTGCCTTGCGGGCCATGGCCGACTTGGCGAGGAACTTCGGCCGGAAGTCCTCGACGGCGAGGGCGTCGTGGTCGCGGACGACGGTCTTGGCCCACTTGCGGCCGGTGTCCTGGCGTTGCCGGGCGATCTTCTTGTGGAGCTTGGCCGTGAGCTTCTTCGCCGCCCGGTAGCCCCTCGATCCGGGTTTGCCCTTCGCCGGTTTCCGGCGGGCCATCATCCGCTGGTAGTGGGCGAGACGGGTGGCGGCCTTCCTTCCGTGCTCGGCGTGCGGGAGGTCGTGGGCGTCGCTTGTGGTGGTCGCGGTCTCTCGCACGCCCCAGTCGATCCCGATCACCGCGCCGGTCTCCGGAAGCGGCCGCACTTCGGCGGGGACGACGAAGGAGGCGTACCAGTGGCCGAGGCTGTCGCGGTGGACACGCACGCTGGACGGATCGGCGGGAAGTTCCCGCGACCACACCACCGTCAGGATGATGCCGCCCGCGAGATGCAGGCAGCCGTCCTTGATCCGGAAGCCGCGACGGGTGTAGTTCAGGCTCGGATCGGCCGCGTGCTTCTTCTTGTACCTGGGCATCCCCGCCCGCTGCCGCACCGGCAACCGCGCCTTGATGTCCTTCAATGCCTTGGCACGGGACTTCCCGAAGTCACGGACCAACTGTTGCTGCGGAACCGAGGAACCCTCCCGCAGCCACGCATTCGCGGTTCGCGCGCCGGTCAGCATCTTGTCCAGCCGAGCCGGACCGCACTCCTCACCCTCGACGCGGGCCTGCGTCGACCGAGCGACGCACTCGTTCCACACCCACCGGCACCGAGCCCACTCATCCGCCAAGCTGGTCCGAGCGGTCGACGACACACGAAGCCGATAGGTGAACCGGACATGGCCGGCGCCGTCCGCCTCCCGTGCTTTCGTCACGCGATCAACCTAACGGAGCCCACTGACAACCCTGGAAATCGCTGGTCACCACGGATACGGAATGAACTCCGACGCTCCATGCCTACGATGGCGGAAGCCATTCCTCCCCCGGCTGAAGACCGGGGCATTCAGGGAGCGATTCGGTGAACACGGGATTCGAGCGCGGTACGGACGGGCCCAAGGTGATCCTTGCCGGGGTTGACGGGTCGGAGTCCTCGCTCCGCGCGGCGGCGTACGCGGCGGGGCTGGCGCGGCGGCAGAACGCGCTGCTCGCGCTGGTGTACGTACAGCCGGTGATGGCGGCCGGGGCTTCGCTGGGCGCGCCGGTGGGCGAGGCCACGGAGGAGATCGCCGAGGGGCTGGTGGCCGAGATCCGGGAGTCGGCGGAGCGGTTGAAGGGCGTCTACGACGTCCGCTGGCAGTTCCACACCTTCCGCGGTGATCCGTACGCCGGCCTGGTGAGCGCGGCGGAGGAGCTGACGGCGGACGCCGTGGTGGTCGGGGCCTCCGAGCAGGCCGGGCACCGGATCGTCGGCTCGGTGGCGGTCCGCCTGGTGAAGGCGGGGCGCTGGCCGGTGACGGTGGTTCCCTAGCCGTTCGCCCTTGCAACCCGATCCCTGTGGACGGCCGACCTGGGCGTGGCTTATCTTCGTGCGATTCGGGCCGCCCGTGGGGCGGCCCGTTCTCGTGTCGCACGTCGTACATGTTCCCGTGGGGGGTACTTCTTCATGTCCTTGAGCGCGCCCGGTCCGTCACCCTCGCCGACGGTTCCCCGTCCGCCGCACGCCACCCACTCGCTGCGTTCCCCGCAGGGGTTGGCCATGGCCGCGACCACGCTGCTGTCCCTGGGGGCGGCCGTCGACCTGTTCACGTCGGTGGTCGACCTGTACAGCTGGAACCTGAGGGGTTCCTTCATCAGCGCTCCCACGCCCGCCGACCCCGGCAGCCCCGTCCTGGCCGGGGACCTCGCCTTCGTCGACTCGCTCGTCACCGGTACCGGCTTCCTGCGGGGGCTGCTCTACGTGGCCACCGCGGTGGTCTTCGTCCTCTGGTTCCGCCGGGTCCGCTGCAACGGCGAGGTGTTCCGGCCCGATGGTTTCAGCCAGTCCGCCGGCTGGGCCGTCGGCGGCTGGTTCGTCCCGGTCGCGAACGTCTTCTTCCCGTACAGGACGGCGCGGGAGACCTGGGACGCCAGCACCCAGTACGCGCCCGACGGCTCCTACCGCCAGGTCTCGGGCGCCCCGGTGGTCGCCTGGTGGGTGGTGTTCGTCGCCGGCCAGGTGATGGGCTGGTTCGCCACGCGGAAGTACTGGGCGGCCGAGACGGCCGAAGCGGTCCGCGACGCCGATCTCTTCGCCGCCGTCACGGACCTGACCACCGTCGTGGCCGCCGTGCTGGCGATCGTCTTCGTGCGCAAGCTCACCGCCATGCAGCACGTGAAGGCCGTTCAGGGGCCGAACGCCGCGGTCTGAGGTTCCGGAGGATCCGGGGTTCCGGAGGATCCGGGTTTCCCGCGGCGCTACTTGGCCGCGATCAGTCCGTCCTTGGCCGCGCCGCGGCTGAGGACGGCCTCGGTGATGGCGTCGCGGGCGCTCTCGTAGTCCTCGCGCCCGGGGTGTTCGGCGAGGGCCGCGGGGAGGTTGACCACCCGGCCGGACCCGAGGTCCATCATCTGCGGGACGAACTCGGCCTTGGTGACCTGCCAGCGCTGCCCGGGGGCGGCCGGCGGGGCGAAGGTGAAGCGGCCGATGGAGCCGTAGTTGCCGCGCATGTCGCGGGCCCCGGTGTAGTTGAACATCTCGCCGGCCACCTGGTCGCCCATGCCGTAGATGATCCAGGTCCCGTTGACCTTCTCGTACGCCTGCGGGATGTGGGCGTGGGTGCCGAGGATCAGGTCCACGTCAGGGCGGCCCGCGGTCTGCGAGGCGGTCAGCGCCTTGCCGAGCGCGAGCTGCTTCTCGTCCGGATCGGTCTCCCATTCGGTACCCCAGTGGAGGCTGACGAGGACCACGTCCGCGCCCGCCTTCCGGGCGGCCCGCGCGTCCGCGACGATCTTCTCCTGCTCCATCAGGTTGACGGCCCAGGGCTGTCCTTCGGGCATCGGGTAGCCGTTGGTGTCGTACGTGTACGCGAGGTGCGCGACCTTCGCCGAGCCGGCGGTGTACATCGTCACGGTTCCCGCCTCGGCCGCCGTACGGGCCGATCCCGCGTGTTTGAGACCCGTCCTGTCGAAGGCGTCGAGGGTGCGCTTCAGTCCGGCGGCGCCGCCGTCGAGGGTGTGGTTCGAGGCGGTGGAGCAGCCGTCGTACCCGGCGTCCTTCAGGCCGGCGGCCACCTCGGGCGGCGACTGGAAGGCGGGGTAGCCGGTGAACGGCCCGCCCTCCGGCCCGTAGACGGTCTCCATGTGGCAGATGGCCAGGTCGGCGGCCGAGACGAACGGCTTGACCCCGGAGAACATCGGCCGGAAGTCGTACCCGTCGCCGTCCGCGTCGGAGGCCGCCCGCCGGATGACCGACTCGTGCGGCAGGACGTCGCCGCTCGCGACCAGGGTGAACCCCTTCGCGGCGGGGGCCGTGGTGGATCCGGCGGCTCCGGACGGGGCCTGGGGCGCCGCGGAGCCGGCGAGCCGGGCGGGTGCGGAGTCCGGGCCGGCGGAGCAGCCGGCGACGGCCGCCAGTACGACGGCGGACAGGAGTGCGAGGGCGTGGCGGGTCCGTGCGGTCATCTGTCCCGGCTCTCCTCAGAAGTACGACAGGAAAAGTACGACTACCCGATCAACTGCCAATCCATAGAAAGAGACGTTCCGAGTCAAGGGACGGCTCCGCGGCCGGCCGCGCGGTCACTCCAATGGCCGTTCGGCGCGCCGTTCGACCGTTCACCGCCCCGTGCGGCCGCCCACCGGACGACCCGGGTGCTTGGGCGCACCGGCTCCACCGGACGGTTCCCGGGCGGCCCGGTGCAGGTCAGGGTGGATCCGTCGAGCTCGAACGGAACCCCGAACAGACCCCGGAAGGAGCCTCTCGTGCCCCTAGCCCCCACCCTCCGGCGCACGGACCCCGAGGCGCTGGCCGAACTGCAGCGCGAACACGGGAGGGCCCTGTTCGGTTTCCTGCTGAACCTCACCACCGGCGACGCGCAGCGCGCGGAGGACCTCGTACAGGAGACCCTGCTGCGGCTCTGGCAGCATCCGGAGGTCCTGGCCAGCGGTCACGAGTCCCTGCGGCCCTGGCTGTTCACGGTGGCCAGGCGGCTCGCCATCGACGCCCGGCGGGCGCGCCTGTCGAGGCCGCTGGAGGTGGACCCGGAGGGCCTGGAGCACGCGCCCGCGCCGGGGGACGCGGTGGCGGGGTCGGTGACGGCCATCGACGTGCGCAGGGCCGTGGGGTCGCTGGGGCCGGAGCACCGCGAGGTGCTGATGCAGGTCTACTTCCAGGACCGCTCGGTGGCCGAGGCCGCGGCCGAGCTGGGCATCCCGGCCGGGACGGTCAAGTCCCGCACCTATTACGCCCTGCGCGCCCTGCGCAAGGGGCTCCAGGGGTACGGGTACGGGCTCGGCGCGTAGGCCGGCGGCCCGTCCGGCCGAGGCGGCGAGGCGGGCGGGGCGAGGCGGGAGGACGGGGGGTTTGCGTCAAAGAATGGCCCGAACGCTCACAGACCGGACATGAACCGCATCGAAACCGGCACCGGACCGTTCAAGTTGAGTAAACACCCCCCACTCCGCGATCCGCGCAAGGAAGGCTCGTGAGTGAAGGCGGGACGGCTCGACGTGTGCGGGAGAAGGTGGAACGGTGCAGCCCGAGGGTTCGAACGGCACCAGTGACGGCGGGGGCGGGCTGGCGGTCCCCATGGCGTGGCTCTACGCGGAGTACATCGCCGACGAGTTGCTGCGCACGGGCCGGCTGATCCCGGTCAGCACCCTGGAGTTCCGTGCCGGGCGCGACACGCTCGCGCTGACGATCTACCTCTCGGACGCGGCCGGCGAGCTGTCCGGGATCCGGGTCGTCTCCCAGCTCGACGAGTGGATGTCGCTGACGGCGTACGGTCACCCGTGGCGCGACTGGGTCCACACCCGGTTCCTGGCCCTGGGCGAGGAGGCCCGTGAACGCGGCGGCGGCGAGGACCCGGACCTCGAACTGGCCCGCGCGGCCTGGCGCTGGCTGGACCACACCGAGCTGTTCGCCACCAACCTGGACCCGGGCCGCCACGGCCACGCCGACACCCCGCCCGGCCTGGACGAGAACGCGCGCGTCTGGACCCCGGCCTGGCAACTGGGGCTTCCGCTCGGGCACTTGGCGATGCACCTGTTCTGAGCGGTACGAGGGCTCCGCACGGTCCCGCTCCGGACCCGGACCGCTCGTCCGGCCCCGGCCCCTCCCCCGGCTACCGCGGCCGACGCGGGCCCGGGGCCTCCGCCGGGTCGGTGACCAGGCCGGTGAAATCGGCCTCGTTGCGCTCGGCCCGGACCACGTAAGCGCGGGCGACCAGCCACAGCGCCGGGTACACGAGCACGCCGAGCACGACCCCGACCAGCGGGCCCGACGCGACGCGCGGGCTCAGGAACAGCGGGGGCAGCAGGCCGACCAGGAGCACGAGCGCGGCCAACGCGCAGAGCCCGGCGCGGAGCTGGCTGCGCATGAGCGCCCGTACGTAAGTGGCACCCAGGGTGGTCTGCTCGGAGATCTCCGAGCGGGCCGGGGTGTGCGCGGGCGGGCGGCGGCGCGCGGCGCGCGGGACCCCGGTGACGACCTCCCGCGCGGGCGTCTGCGGCTGCTGCTCCTCGGCCATGCGCCGCAGTCTAGAAGGTGCTCCGCCGATCCGGCCCGGCCCGGGCCTCCCGGAGCCACCCCCGGGCCCGGGCCCGCCCTCCCGGCGTCAGCCGCGCACGTGCAGCCCGAAGCCCGTGCGGCCCGCGGGCTCCAGGCCCTCCTTCAGGTGCAGCGAGGGGATCTCGTAGTCGCCGAAGTTCTGCCGCCGGAACGCGATCGGCTCGGTCGACTCCAGGGTGAGCAGCCGCTGTTCCCAGGCCTTGGCGGCGTCCGCGTACTCCTCGTCGGTCATCCGGTCGGAGCCGTACAGCACGAAGGGCGGCAGCGACTCGATGCCCGGGTAGTAGAGGATGCCGTGGTGGATCGGGAACAGCAGGTCCTCGATGGGGCCGTTGATCCCGCGTGCGGCGTAGTGCGATTCCGGGCCGCCGACGGTCACCGAGAGGAGGGCCCTCCTGCCCGCGAGGGTGCCTTCGCCGAAGCGCTCGCCGTACTTGGTGTCGCTGTGTTCGCCGACTCCGTAGGCGAAGCGGTAGGTGAACACCCGGTCCACCCAGCCCTTGAGGATCGCGGGCATCGAGTACCACCACAGCGGGAACTGGAAGATGACCGTGTCGGCCCACAGCAGCTTCTCCTGCTCGGCGCGGACGTCCGGGGTGAGCGTCCCGCTCTGGAAGGCGCGGCCCGAGTCCAGGGCCACCTTCAGCGGACTGGAGGCGTCGGGGCCGTAGTCCGCGGCGTCCACGGCCGCCTTCCAGTTCATGGCGTACAGGTCGCTCACCCGCACCTCGTGCCCGGCGGCCTCCAGCGTGGACACCGCGAGGTCCTTCAGCGAGCTGTTGAGCGATTTCGGTTCGGGGTGGGCGTGGACGATCAGCGTCTTCACGGGAACTCCTCGGGATCGGATGGGTTCGATCCTGGCCGCCGCGGCGCCCGGCGTTCAGGGGCGCCGCTTCCGACGGACCGGAGTTCCTGGTATCGGCAGGGCCACCCTCACGGCCGTCCTCACGGGCGGCACCGAGGCCATACTGGGAGGCATGGACGATCTTGCTGGCTTCCTGCGGACCCGGCGTTCCCGGGTCGATCCGGCGTCCGCCGGCATACCCACCGACAGCCGGCGCCGGGTCGAGGGGCTGCGCCGCGAAGAGGTCGCGCACCTGTCCGGGGTCAGCGTCGACTACTACGTACGCCTGGAGCAGGGCCGCGCGACCCAGCCCTCCGAGCAGGTCCTCGACGCGCTCGCCCGCGTCCTCGGCCTCGACGGGACCGAACGCGGGCACCTCTACCGGCTCGCCCGGCAGCGCCGCCGCCGCGCCAAGGCGCCGGGCGGGACGGTCCGGCCGGAGCTGCTGCGCGTCCTCGGCCTGGTCGCCGGGGCCCCCGCGCTGATCATGGACCACAGGCTGAACGTGCTCGCCGGGAACCGTCTCGCCGGGCTCCTCTTCGGCCGGGCGATGCCCGGTCTGAACATCGCCCGGCACCTCTTCCTCGAGGAGGCCGAGGGCGGGCTCTACGCGGACTGGGAGAAGTGCACCCTCGAGGTGGTCGGGCACCTGCGGCTGGCCGCCGGGCAGTATCCCGAGGACCCCCGTCTGGTCTCGCTCGTCGGCGAACTGGCGATGGGCAGCGAGCGCTTCCGCCGCCTCTGGGCCCGCGCGGACGTGTCCGCCCGCGCGCACGGCCTCAAGGCGTACCGGCACCCGCTGGTCGGACCGCTGGAACTGCACCAGGAGAACTTCGCGCTGCCGGACGAGTCGGGCATGGAGCTGGTGGTGCTCTCCGCGGCCCCCGGCAGCCCTGCCGAGGACGGGCTGCGCCTGCTCGCGGGCCTGGGCGAACCGGACGGCGGCGAAGGCGACGGCGACGGCGACGGCGAGGACGCGCGTCCCGCGGTGAACGCACAGGTCCGCGAGCAGTAGCCCGGCGGCACCCTCCCGCCACCGGGACCGGCCCGGCGCCGACGGCTCACTTCAGCAGCTTGGACAGCCGCCGGTCGGCGAGGGGCTTGCCGCCGGTCTGGCAGGTCGGGCAGTACTGGAGCGAGGAGTCGGCGAAGGAAACCGAGCGGACGGTGTCCCCGCACACGGGGCAGGGCTCGCCCGCCCGGCCGTGCACGCGCATTCCGCTCTTCTTCTCGGCCTTGAGCCGGCCGGCGGCCACCCCGTGCGCCCGCTCGACGGCGGCGCCCAGGGTCTCGCGGACCGCCTCGTACAGGTGGTCCACCTGGGCCTCGTCGAAGGAGGCCGCGAGTTTGAAGGGCGAGACCTTGGCGTGGTGGAGGATCTCGTCGCTGTACGCGTTGCCGATCCCCGCGATGACGCCCTGGTCGCGCAACACGCCCTTGATCTGCCGCCGTTCACCGGCGAGCAGCGTGCCGAAGGCCTCGCGGTCGAAGCCTTCGGCGAGCGGGTCCGGACCGAGCCGGGCGATGCCGGGTACCTCCTGCGGGTCGTGGACCACGTACACGGCGAGACGTTTCTGCGTCCCCGCCTCGGTGAGGTCGAACCCGCCGCCTTCCGCCAGTACGAGGCGCAGTGCCAGCGGCCCCTTGCCGGGGCGCGGCGGCTGCGCCGGGACCTCGTCCATCCAGCGCAGCCAGCCGGCCCGGGCGAGGTGGGTGACGAGGTGGAGCTCGCCGATCCGCAGCGCCAGGAACTTGCCGTGACGGGCCGTGGCACCGGCCCGCTGCCCTTCGAGCGCGCTCAGGGGCGGGTCGTACGTCTTGAGCACGCTGACGGCGAGCGGGAGGACGCGCTCGACCACCCGCCCGGCGAGGTGCTCGTCGAGGAACTCCCGCAGGGCCTCGACCTCGGGCAGCTCGGGCATGTCCCCAGCCTGCCGTGGCCTCAGGCGAAGCGCGAGCTGGGGACGGGGCCGCTGGAGGCGGTCCGGTCGCGCGGGCCGGTGAGCCAGCCGGGCGCGAGGGCCGCCGCGTAGGCCCGGAAGGCCTCGTCGGTGTCGGACGGGGTCTGTCCGTCGCCCTCGTCCGCGGCCGGGTCGGCGGCGGCGACGTCGCGGGCGATCTCCTCCTCGGGCCGGGTGTCGTCCTGCCACGGCCGGACGGCGAACTGCGCCTGCAGCACGCTGAAGTCCGCGCTGACCGGGGGCGGGTTCGTCCACCGGGTGGCGTGCTCGTAGAGGATCTGCCCGTCGGCGCGCTCGGCCAGGCTCGGGTCCGCTTCGCCGAGGTCGTACGCGACGACGAGGGTGTCCGGCCGCCCGGGCTCGTACGGTACGGCGGGCAGCCCGAGCACGGCCGCGGCGGCGAGGCCCAGGATGCGGTCGTCGCGGCCGGGCAGCAGCGAGACGGAGGCCGGGCGCCGCCCGGTGGCGTCCAGGGCGAGCTCCAGGCGGGCGAGGCCCCGGCGGCAGGTGTCGTGGGAGTCGCCGAGGTAGGCGTAGCGGCCGGTCATCCCGGCGTCGTAGCCGTACGGGGAGAGGGTGGCGAGCAGGGTGCCGGTGAGGGCGAACTGCCAGCCGCGCAGGTCCGTGGAGTCGAGCGGCCCGGCGGTGGCGGCCAGTTCGGCGCGGGCGAGCATGCGGCGCTGGCGGGCGTGGGCCCACTGCCAGGTGTCGTCCTCGGGCGCGGGGAGCCGGGCGGCGACATCGCGGGCGCCGGGGAGGTCTCCGGCGAGGAGGGTGTGGTGGACGAGGAGGTACGTCTCGGGCCAGGCGGGCAGCCGCTCACCGCGGGCGGCGAGCAGCGCGGCGGCCTCGGTGTGCCGTTCCTCGTCCTCCAGGGCGGAGACGAGCTCGGCGAGGAGCGTGCGGGACTCGGGGACGCGGGCGAGCGCGGCGCGCAGCGGGGCGACGGCGAGAAAGGCGATGCCGTGCTCGACGCAGCCGTAGCCGAGGTCGTAGAGGGCCTGGGGGTCGTCGGGCCGTTTGGCCGCGGCCTTCGCGGCCTTGGCCAGGTCCTTGAACCCGGCGGCGTCGGCCAGGGCCCTTACCGCGCGGGCGAGTTCGGCGAGGGGCAGCGTCTCGGCGCTCGGGCGCAGGGATCGTACGGCGCCGGGCAGGTCGCCGGACTTCAGCAGCTTGCGGAGTTCTTCCATGGCTTGGGTCATCGCCGCCGATCATCGGCGAACCGCCCGCGCGCCCGCAACGGACTTTCCGCGTCGCCCGCTCACGTCATCGCGAACTCGCACCACACGCACTTGCCGCTCCCCCGCGATTCCACGCCCCACACGTCCGCGAGCCGGTCCACCAGCATCAGGCCGCGGCCCGACACCCCGGAGTCGCCCGCTTCACGGCGCCGGGGAAGGGCGCTGGAACGGTCCTCGACCTCCACCCGGAGCCGGCGTTCGGGGCCGGTCAGGACGCGCAGCGTCACGATCGCCGGGCCGTCGGTGTGCATGAGGGCGTTCACGATGAGCTCGTCCGCGACCAGTTCGATCTCGTCGGCCCGCTCCCGCGCGCCCCATGCCCGTACCGCCGCGCCGATCATGTGGCGGGCCGACACCAGGGCTTCCGGGTCTCCCGGGGCCACGTGCTGCTGGAGGCGGCCGCCGGCCTGCGGGGCGTCCTGTGCCTCGCGGCGCAGCAGGAGCAGGGCCATGTCGTCGTTGCCGCCCCGGTCGTCGACGACCTCGCACAGCCGGTCCGCGAGGAGGGCCAGGTCCGCCGGTCCGGTGCGGATCAGGGAGGCGAGGAGCCGGATGCCGTCGTCGAGGTCGGTGCCGGGTTCTTCCACCAGGCCGTCCGTGCAGAGGAGAAGCGTTTCCCCCGGCCCCATTTCGAAGGTCGTCACGGGGTACTCCAGCCGGCCGAACTCGGCGGACAGCCCGAGCGGCATCCCGCCCTCCAGCACCAGGCGCCTGCATTCCCCGTTCCGGGTGCGCAGCAGGGGGTCGATGTGGCCGGCCCGGACCAGTTGCAGGACGCCGGTCGAGAGGTCGGCCTCGGCGTAGGTGCAGGTCGCGAAGCGGTCGGTGTCCAGTTCGTGCAGGAAGACGGAGGCCCGGGCCATGACGGTGGCCGGGGAGTGCCCTTCGGCCGCGTAGGCGCGCAGGACGATCCGCAGCTGTCCCATGACGGCCGCCGCGTGCGTGTCGTGACCCTGGACGTCGCCGATGACGGCGCCGACCCGGCCGCCGGGCAGCGGGATGACGTCGTACCAGTCGCCGCCGATGTCCTGGCCCATCCGGGCCGAGCGGTAGCGCACGGCGATCTCTCCGCCCGGTACCGAGGGGATCCTGCGCGGCAGCATGGCCTGCTGCAGGCCCTCCGCCAGGTCGTGTTCCTGTTCGAGGAGCATCGCCCGTTGCAGGCTCTGCGCGATGCTGCTGCCGAGGGCGACGAGGAGGTTTCGCTCGTCCTGGGTGAACCCGTCCTTGTCCTGGTAGAGCAGCCCGATCGCGCCGATGGGGCGGGCCTGGGCGATCAGCGGCAGGTACGCGGCCGCCGAGATGTCCATGTACGAGATCTTCGCCCAGAGCCCGGGGTAGCCGGCGGCGAACTCGGCCGCCGAGTCGAGGAAGCGCGGCTGGAGCGAGCGGACGACCTCGCTCATCGGGTACTGCTCGTCGATGCGGGTGTAGCGGGTGCCGGGGACGAAACTGCCCGCCGGGCCCTCAGCCACGAGGTGGATCCGGCCGGCTTCGACGAGGCCCATCACCATGCCCATGGAGCCGAGCCGCTCCAGGCCGTGTGCGTCGCCGAGCGCGTCGATGACGTCCTGGACGGTGCGGGCGTGGGCGAGCGCGGCGGTGGTGCTCTCGACCACGGAGGTCTGGCGGCGCCGCTCCTCGTCCAGCCCGAGGCGTTCGGCCGAGTGACTGAGTTCCTCGGTGGCGTCGCGGACGATGCCGATGATCCTGAACGGCCGGCCGTCGGGGCCGCGAATGACCCGGCCCTGGGTGTGCGTCCAGCGCAGCCGGCCGTCGTGGCAGCGGATGCGGAAGTAGGCGCCGTAGCTGTCGACCCCGCTCTTGAGGGCGGAGGAGACCAGCGCGTCGAGCCGGACCGCTTCGGCGGGCGGGACGCGCGGCGCCAGGGACTCGGGCCGCCCGTCGTACTCCTCGGGGGTGGTGTCGAAGACGTCGAGGGCGGCGGTGTCCATGTGCATGAGACCGGTGACCAGGTCCCAGTCGAAACTGCCCATGCGGTTCAGCGCGAGCGACCGGTCCGGGTGTGCGGGCCAGTCGTCCGGCAGCGATACGGCGGTCGGCACCGGTCCACCATGACACACGGGCCGGTCAGGCGCTCTCCAGATACTGACCTTCGTACGGGGCCGAGGGCTGCTGCTCGGGGACGGAGTACGGATCGGCGTACGGGTCCGCGAAGGGGTCCTGGGGGGCGTACGGATCGCTGGGCTGCGGGGCGACGCCGTCGGGGCCCACCAGGGTGCCCGGGTCGGACGGGATGTCCGTGGGCAGGTCGGAGCCGGGCGGCGGGGCGGTGGGTTGGCCCGGGGGGACGTTCAAGGGGGGCGGGCTGGGGATCACCGGGGTGTCCGGCACGCCCTGCGGGGTGCTCGGCGGGCAGTCGGAGGCCTTCGGGCCCGGGCTCTGAGCCGGACCCTGCCCGGGACCCTGACCGGGGGCCTGACCGGGGCCGGACGCGCCGGGCGTGGGCGGCGCGGTGCGGGCGAGGCTGTTGCTGTCCGGGGTCGGGCAGGGCTCGGCCGGCGTGGTGCCGGGCGGGGTGGCGGGCCCCGCGGGGATGCCCGCGGCCGGGTCGTACGGCGGCGGTACGGCGGGTGCGCGGTCCTGGGCTCCGTCGTCCCCGCTCTTGCGCTCGAGCCAGGTGTTGTCGGACATGTTGACGATGACCAGGTTGTTGATCACCTGCACGGTCGGTTCGATGACGACGACCTGGTTGGGCTGGTAGCCCGTCCAGGCGTCGCCCTTGAGCACCGGGGCCCCCTTGGCGGCGCGCGGCGGGAGCAGCGGGTTCCCGCAGGCGCAGCGGACGCGGGGCATTCCGTGGGCGTCGACGAGGACGGCGGTGCCGGCCTGGAGGACGGACTGGAAGGCGTTCGAGCGCCCGTCGGAGAAGCCGTGGTTGGTCACCCGGGTGTCGGCGCGCAGCACGACCGGGGTGAGGCCGCGCAGGAACTCGGGGATCTTCTCCTGCTCCACCTGGGCGGCCTCGGCGAAGGCCCGGGCCTTGCCGTCGTCCTCGGTGAGCAACTGGACCTGCGCTTCCACGTCGCAACTGCCCATGCGCTGGGTTCCCCCGTAGAGGCCGGGGGTGGCCGCGTTGACGGTACGGATGCCCTGGCCGGTCGGGTTGGGCAGCGGGGGCTGCACGGGAGCGGACTCTCCGGTGGCGGAGGAAATCGTGAAGGGGTCGGGGCCGGCGGAGGCCACGGGCTGGAGGTGGACCTCCTGGCTCTCTGCCACGGGCCCCTTGGTCTGCCCGTCGTCGCCGGTGGCGCCGCAGGCCGCGGCGAGGAGTCCGAGGACGGTGAAGAGGGCCGCACGGGCCGGTGCGTGACGACGCGGCGCCTGACGAGGTGTCGGTCCGTGCACGTTGCATCTCCCTTTTCGCCCCGGTTGCTCCCCTCTTGTCTGCCGTATCCGCACGCTCCCCGCAACCGGAGGCACGGGGAGGGCCGGGAGGCCGAGGAGGCGTCTTGAACATGTTCAATCAATCTCCTAAGCTCGCCGTTGTGAGTTGAACGCGTTCAAGGCGTTCGGCCGTGCCGAGGCGACCGCCCGGCACATCGGGGAGGGGAACCGCCGTGGAATTCATCGTGCTGCTCTGGCTGCTGCTCTTTCTTTTCGGGGCGGGCGCGGGCACCCTGTTCGCCATCCCGGCCGCCCTGCGCCTGATCGACCCGGTCCGCTTGCGCCGGACGGCCCGGCTCTGGCCACTGCTCGCCGCATCCGGGGCGCTGAGCGTCTTCCTGGCGCGCGGCCCCGTCGCGGTGACCCTCGCCTCGCTGTACGCGGCGGGCGCTCTGGCCGTCGCGGTACGGGCCCCCGTCGGACTGCTGCGGATCCTCCCGCGGATCGTGCACGTGGGAGGACCCAGGCCCGCGTCGGTCGAGATCGCGGCGCTCGCGGCCCAGGTCGTCCCCGCCCTCGCGGCCGCCTCCCTGGTCGTCGAGCGCACCGGATACCGGCTCTTCGGCATCCACCCCGACGACCTGTTGCTGCTCGTGTGGCACCTCCACTTCGTCGCCTTCGCGTCCGCCCTGGTCGCCGGGCTGGCGTACCGGGCCACCTCCACCGGAGTGCTCGCCCGCTGCGCCGCGTACAGCGTTCCGCTCGGCTTTCCGCTCGCCGTCCTCGGCTACCTCACCGACGCCTGGACGGGGCTCGCGGGCGCGGTGGTGCTGGCCGTCGGGCTGTGGGCGGCGGCCTTCCTGTCGCGGAGGGAGCTCCGGCAGCAGGGCACGGGCCTCATCGCGGGCATCGCCCTGTCGTTCGCCGCGCTGATCGCCCTGTGGTGGGCGGCCGAGACGACGGACGACAGCTTCGTGGTGACCAGCGGTCCGACCGGAATCGTGGTGCTCGGCATGGGCCTGGCGGCCGCGGCCTGCGTCTTCGGATTCTTCCTGACCGTGGCATCGGCCCGGCGCCGGCTGGCCGACGACCGGGCCGCGCGGACCGACCAGGCCGACCGGGCCCATGGGACCGCCCCCGCCGGCCGGACCGGCCCGGCCGCCCGGACGGAGACCCCGGCGTGAGCCGCCGACCCGGGCGCTTCGTCGACAGGGTCGCCGCGGGCGCCGGGCGAACCCGATACTGGAGGGGATGGACTGGTTCACGGCGCCCGGATACTGGCTGGGGCGGCTGATCTTCCAGCGGGCCCTGGCCGGTGTCTACCTCGCCGCCTTCGCCGGGGCCGCCCTGCAGTTCCGGGCACTGATCGGGGCGCACGGCATGCTGCCCGTGCCGCGGTACGTGCGGTACGTGCCGCTGCGGCACGCCCCGAGCCTGTTCCAACTGCACTATTCCGACCGGTTCTTCGCCGCCTGCGCCTGGACGGGGGCGGCGCTCGCGGCCGCCCTCCTCGCCGGGGCCGGGGACGCGGTGCCGCTCGGCGCGGCGATGACGATGTGGGCGCTGCTGTGGCTGCTCTACCTGTCCATCGTGAACGTGGGGCAGACCTGGTACTCCTTCGGCTGGGAGTCGCTGCTGCTGGAGGCCGGGTTCCTGGCCGTCTTCCTCGGCAACGCGCGGGCCGGGCCGCCGGTGCTGGTGCTGTGGCTGCTGCGCTGGGTGGTCTTCCGGGTGGAGTTCGGCGCGGGGCTGATCAAGATGCGGGGCGACGCCTGCTGGCGCAAGCTCACCTGCCTGTACTACCACCACGAGACGCAGCCGATGCCCGGGCCGCTGAGCTGGTTCTTCCACCATCTGCCGAAGCCCCTGCACCGGGTGGAGTGCGCCGCGAACCACGTGACCCAGCTGGCCGTCCCGGTACTGCTGTTCGCCCCGCAGCCCGTGGCCTCGTACGCGGCCCTGGTGATCGTGGCGACGCAGCTGTGGCTGGTGCTGTCCGGGAACTTCGCCTGGCTGAACTGGCTGACGATCACGCTCGCCGTCCCGGCCGTCGACTTCACCCGGCTCTCCTGGATCCCCGGACTCGGCGGGGGCGCCGCGCAACCGCCGCGGACCGCGTACCGGGAGGCCCCGCTCTGGTACGTGGTCCTGGTGTGCGCGCTGACCGCGCTCGTGCTGGTGCTGAGCCGGCATCCGGTGGCCAACATGCTCTCGCGCCGCCAGGTGATGAACCGGTCCTTCGACTCCCTCCACCTGGTCAACACCTACGGGGCGTTCGGCACGGTGGGCCGGATCCGCGAGGAGGTGGTGGTGGAGGGCACCGCCGACCGGGTGCCCACCGTGGACGGCGATTGGCGGGAGTACGGCTTCAAGGGCAAGCCGGGCGACGTGCGCCGCACCCCGCGCCAGTTCGCCCCGTACCACCTTCGCCTGGACTGGCTGATGTGGTTCGCGGCACTCTCCCCCGGCTACGCGCGGGACTGGTTCGGGCCGTTCGTGGAGCGGCTGCTGGCGGGCGACCGGGACACGCTGCGGCTGATCCGCCACAACCCGTTCCCGGACGCCCCGCCGCGCTACGTCCGGGCGCGCCTGTACCGCTACCGGTTCACGACCTGGCGGGAGCTCCGCGAGACCGGGGCGTGGTGGCACCGCACGCTGGTGCGCGAGTACATGCCGCCGACCCGGCTCGCGGTGTCGCCCGCTTCCCGCGGGACCCGGCCGGAATCCTGAGGCCCCCGAGAGCCCCGAGGGCCCTCAAGGCCCTCAGAGCCCGAGAAGTGCGGCCTCCTTCTCCGGCGATATGCCCTTGGACGGCCGGTCGGAGCGCTGCGGGGCCACCCCGCCGAGCTCCTGGAGCCAGGCCCAGGTGTCGGCGACGGTCTCCTCGACCGGCCGGCACTTCAGGCCCGCCGCGAGCGCCTTGGAGACGTCCCCGCCGAACATGTAGTCGTGCAGTTCGCCCTCGGGGAGCCAGATCGGCAGTTCGGTCCAGGGCTCGACGCCCGCTTCCGCGATCCGGGCCTGATCGGTCCAGTGGAACTCGGCGGCGCCGCCGGTGGCGGCCGCGCAGGCGGCGAGGAAGCTGCCCATCGTGGCGTGGCCGGCCGGGGACACGATGTTGTACGGGCCGCCGTGACCGGCTTCGGCCGCGTCCAGGGTCCAGCGCGCGAGGTCGCGCACGTCGACGTACTGGAGGGGCAGGTCGGGCGTGCCGGGGGCGAGCGTGGGGCCGCCCCGGGCCACGCGGTTGAGCCACCAGGGGAGCCGGCCGACGTTCTCGTACGGGCCGATGATGAGCCCGGCGCGGGCCAGCAGGGCGCGGTCGCCGAAGGCTTCGACGGCGGCGATCTCCCCGCCGCGCTTGTCCTCGGCGTACGCGGTGGATTCGGCGTCGGGCGAGCCCTCGACCAGCGGGCCGTCCTCCGCCAGCCCGGCCGGGGCCGGGTAGGAGTACACCGAGCGGCTGGATATGTACGCGTACCGCCCGGCCCGGCCGGCGAGCAGCCGGGCGCTGTCGCGCACGGCGCTGGGGGCGAAGCTCCAGGTGTCGGCGACGATGTCCCACTCCCCCTCGGCGAGGGCGGCCAGGCCGCCGGGGGCGGTGCGGTCCCCGTGCAGGGCCTTGGTTCCGGGCGGCGGCGCGTGGTGGCCGCGGTGGAAGACGGTCACCTCCCACCCGCGGTCCAGGGCGTCTTCGGTGATCGCGCGCCCGACGAATTCGGTACCACCCAGCATCAGCAGCTTCATGCTGATCATGGTGCCCCGGCACCGGGGCGGGCGTAACCCGTGATCGCCCTCAGCGATGACGCCGACGGCGTACGGGTTCCGGGAACCACCGAGCCCCCGTCGCCGGTCGTCGGCGCGGGGGCTCGGAGATGCCTGGGTGCGGCAGCGGCTAGTCGATGCCGGGCAGGATGTGCGGCTCCGCGAGGTCGTCCTCGTAGCCCGCGAGTCGGATCGGGGCGGACCGGGCCCAGACCTCCAGGTTGCCGAGCGTCTCGGGGCGCTTACTGCTCCGCGAACCCGTACGTTCCATCAGCGCCTGGTCGGTCTTCGTCAGTTCTGGTGTCACCGCGCACTCCTTTGTGTCGCGTAACCCGGCAGGCGGGACCGCGAGCCGGTACAGGAATAAAGGGCTTCCGGACGCGGTGGCGCCTTGGTGGAGCGAGTGCCCGGGTAGGGCTCTCATGCGGATCAGAGTACACATATGAGCGGACCCCCGCTCGATGGAAAGGTAAAATCCACTCCGGACCGCTTGTTTTCTCCGAGAGTTCAGTAAGTCGTGCACCGCCGCGCCACGGGGACCTGATCTGCTCGACGGCGCCGTACGGGTGAATTTGCGGTCGGGCGACGGAAGGAGCGTCAGTGGCGGGGTCCGAGGTGCCGGCGGTCGTCGGAAGCGTCGAGGAACTCATGGATCTGCTGATCTCCGGGCACGCGTCCGGCCACGGGCTCCGGGCCGCGGCGTCGCTGCGCCGCTCGCACCCGTACGACAAGGAGCTCCAAGTCGCCGGGCTGGTGCACGGTCTGGGCCCGGCCGGGCCTACCGCGCGGGCGCTGCGCCCGCTACTCGGCGAGCGGGTGGCCCGGCTGGTACGGCTGCACGCGCCGGGCCCCGATCCGCGGGCGGACACGGACTCCGACATCGAGGCCCTGCGGCTCGCGGTCGGCGCCGGCCGGGGCCCGGGCCCCGCAGCGGGCGTACTGGAGGACTGGCGCCCGGTGCTGGAACTGATCGCGGCGGGGGCGTACGACCGAACGGGTTGAACGCGGCGCGCCCCCGGCCCTCCTCCGCGAAGAGGGGGACGGGGGCGCGACGGACAAGAAGCAGCGGACCGGCGGTCTACCAGTTGGCGGGCGCGTAGTCCTTCAGGAAGACGCCGAACAGGTCCTCGCCCGCCTCGCCCCGCACGATCGGGTCGTAGACCCGGGCCGCGCCGTCGACCAGGTCGAGCGGGGCGTGGAAGCCCTCCTCGGCGAGGCGGAGCTTGTCGAAGTGCGGGCGCTCGTCGGTGATCCAGCCGGTGTCGATCGAGGTCATCAGGATGCGGTCGGTCTGGAACATCTCCTGGCCGCTGGTCCGCGTCACCATGTTCATCGCCGCCTTGGCGGCATTGGTGTTCGGGTGCCCGGCGCCCTTGTAGCCGCGGCTGAAGACGCCTTCCATCGCCGAGACGTTGACGACGTACGCACGCCCGCTGGCCGCCCGCCGGGCGGCCTCGGCCATGGCCGGCCGGAGCTTGCTGATCAGGATGAACGGCGACGTGTAGTTGCACAGCTGGGTTTCGAGCAGCTCCACCGGGGAGATCTGGTCGATGGTCTGCACCCAGGTGTTGGTCTCCACGACGTCCGGCAGCAGGCCGCCGGCGTCGATGGCGGTGCCGTCGAGGTGCCGTTCGAGGCTGGCGTTGCCCGCGACCAGGGCGAGGTCGGCGACCTTCTGCGCCTCGAGGCCGCTCACGCCGACGGGCAGCGCCGCCAGGCCGTCGACCGCGCCGGAGTTGAAGGCGCCGATGACGTGGTGGGCGGGGAGCTCGCCCGCGGGGAGCGGGGCGCTCTCCCCCTCGACCAGCGCCGCGTACGCGCTGGGCAGGCGGCGCACCGTCTGCGTCGCGTTGTTGACGAGGATGTCCAGCGGACCGGCCTCGGCCACCTGGTCGGCGAGGGCCACGGCCTGGCCCGGGTCCCGCAGGTCGAGGCCGACGACCTCCAGTCGGTGCATCCAGTCCGCCGAGTCCTCCATCGCCTTGAAGCGGCGGATGGCGTCCTTCGGGAAGCGGGTGGTGATCGTGGTGTGGGCGCCGTCGCGCAGCAGCCGCAGCGCGATGTACATGCCGATCTTGGCCCGGCCGCCGGTGAGCAGCGCGCGCTTGCCGGTGAGGTCGGCGCGGGCCTCGCGCTTGGCCCGGTTCGCAGCGGCGCACTCCTGGCAGAGCTGGTGGTAGAAGTAGTCGACCTCGACGTAGCGCGTCTTGCAGATGTAGCAGGAGCGCGGGCGCTGCAGTATTCCGGCGATCCGGCCGGCCTCGGTGACCGAGGAGGGCAGGATGCCCTCGGTCTCGTCGTCGATGCGCTCGGCGGAGCCGGTCGCGGTCGCCTCGGTGACGGCCTTGTCGTTGGCGGTCTTGGCGGCGCGGCGGTCCTGGCGGCGGCGCTGCTTGACCGTCCGGTAGAGGCCGGCGGTGGCACGGCGTACGGTGATGGCGTCCGGGTGGTCGACGTCGAGCTTGTCGAGCTCGTCGAGCACGCTGAGGCAGAGGGCCAGGCGGTCGGGATCGATGCCCGGCCCGTAGGCGTGCACGTTGTCCTGGCTGTCTTCGGTCACCGTCATGCCCGCTGCCGTTCCTTGATCACTCGTCCGCGTCACCTGCTGCGGAAGTCCTCAAAAGGGCTAGTGTACGGATCGCCCCTCCCGGAAGACAAACCCGCTCCCGTGTACTGCGTACGGACTACTCCTCACGCCTGACGCGTGACCGAATGTAGGGGCCTGTAGGGGGAGGAATAGCTCCAGCCGGTCGGGCATTGTGGCTTTCATGAGTGCCCTAGCCCTTTCGGTCGTGCTGTGCCTGGTCTCCGCGGTGGCCTACGCGGGCGGAGCGATCGTCCAGGAGCGGGTCGCGTCCGCCACGACGGGCCGGCCGTACGCCCCGGTGCGCCAGGCCGGCTGGTACGCCGCCATCGCGCTGAACAGCTTCGGCGCGCTGCTGCACGTGGTGGCGCTGGCGTACGGGCCGCTGAGCCTGGTGCAGCCGCTCGGAGCACTCACCATCGTCTTCGCGCTTCCCATGGCCGCCTTCTTCGTCGGGCGCCGGGCGAGCGCCGCGGCCTGGCGCGGGGCCCTGCTGGCCACGGTCGGACTGGCCGGGCTGCTGGCCCTGACGGGCGGCGGCGGCCGGGCCGAGCAGTCCCTGTCCGGCGCCGAACAGAGCACGCTGCTGGCCGCGACCGGGGCCGGGGTGGCCGTGCTGTTCCTGGCGGCGGGGCGGATGCGGCGGGCCGCCGTGCGCAGCGTGCTGCTGGCCGTGGCCGCCGGTGCGTCCTTCGGCATGGCCTCGGTGTTCACGAAGTCGGTGGCCGAGGACTTCGCCCCCGACGCGCTGGTCTCGCTGTGGCCGGAGCTGACCTCGGTCGCGGCGCTCGCCGGGGCCGGACTGCTGCTGTCGCAGGCCGCCTACCGCGGGGCCGGGCTCACCGCCCCGCTGGCCACCGTGACCGTGGCCAATCCGGTGGTCGCGGCGGCGTCCGGCCGCCGACACCGGCCCAGTTCCGTCCGGTGCTGCGCCCGGAAGCGACCAGGGTCCCCACCCTCAGGGCGATGTCCAGGCGCGTCAGGGACGCGGCGAGCAGGTCC
>NZ_JBSGXB010000076.1:0-26770 GCF_053609185.1 Streptomyces sp. NPDC054956
GTCCAGCGGGTGCAGGTGTGCGGTGATGTGGAGGATCGCACGCCGGTCGCCGTCGGGCCCGGAGACGAGTGGGTGCTCCAGCGCCGGGTCGGCGAGATGGTCGGCCCACGTCGCCGACTCCCATATCTGGTCGTCGTCGGTGTAGTGGTCCAGCCGGTTCCAGTGGGCCACCACTGTGCCGCCGGGCTCGGTGGTCAGGCCCTCCTGCATGCTGATCTCGCGGCCGAGCGCCTCTGCGAGGGCTTCGTCGGCGGTCACGTCGCGGGAGTGGACTTCAATGATCATGGTCTCGCTCGGGGTCGGGCTTTTCGAAGGGCGGCTGCGGGCCGGCGGCTTCGCGCCGTGGCAGGATGGCGGTGATCACCGGCCGGGGCGGGCGTCGGCGATGTGGAGGAGCTGATTGGCGGCGGTCAGGGAGTACCAGCTGCAGTCCACGGCCTCCTCGGCGTCCCCGAGGCGCTTGACCAGGTATTCCCGCAACGCCTTCTGATGGATCAGGCACTCCGGGCACCGCTTGGACAGGTGCACCAGGTAGCGAGGGTGGGCCGTGACATAGGACCGGTCGCCGCCATTGGGATCGAGCAGCCTCCATCCGTCCTCGTCGGTCGGGGTGTGCCAGGAAGGGGCCACGATCTTCATCGCGTCGCCCCACAGCTCTCCGCCGGCGGCGCCCTTGAGGACCACGACGTGCTCGCCTGGGCGGAAGTGCTGGTGGGTGATGTCCCGCTCCGGGGTGAGCGGGTCGGGCGGGAGGTACACGGGGCGGGTCTCGGGCACGGAGGTCCTTCCACGAAGACGCTGGGCGGCGGTGGAAGACAAAGGGTCCGGAGAATCCCCGGTTTCCGAAACCGGGGATCGGCGGCTATATTGCGCGCCGCCCGGCCTACCGGAACGGGTTCTCCGTGGGCCGGTCGCGGTCGTCGGCGGCCTCCAGCAGCTCGGGCAGATCGGTCCCCTCAGCCTCGCGCTGGTCGACCCACCACCCGGCTCTCGTCAGCAGCCGGACCTGCTCCTCCAACTGGGCCCAGTCGGCTTCGTCCCAGGTCCCTTCGGTGACCAGCGCGGTGTAGGCGCGGGTCACCAGCTGGTGGCGGGTGCGCTCGCCCCAGCCCAGGATCTTTTCGGGTCCCTCCAGGGGCGGCATGTCGAACTGGGTTGCCCAGTCCACAGCGGCGGTCTGTTCTTCGGCGCGCTTGGCGGCCAGCCACTCGGCCGTGCTGGCGGCATCCGCCTTGTGATCGGCCCGCCAGCAGTCGGTGCACTGCCGGGCGGCGAGCCAGCGGGCGTAACCAGCGCGCTGGTCCGCCGAACGGCTCGACAGGTCATGGGTGTTGGTGTGTCCACAGCTGTGGACGACCTCAAAGGATGTGGGGATGGCCACGGAGAACTCCTTGCAACAGAAGGGGTGGAGGGCTGGACCGGTCGCGTGAGCCGGTCGCACAGCGGTATGGCGAGGCGCCCAGGAAGCCGGGGGCACTCGGCGCCCGCGACGGCCAGCGGGTCGGACTCACGCCCGGAGGGCGGGGGCAGCCTGGTCAGCGGGAGCGTGCTGCGCTCAGTACGGGCGCCGGTCCCGGCACGCGGCGGGTGGCCGGTGGCGGTGCGAGCCGGGGCCGGTCGGGGTTCCGGGCGAGATCGATTAGCTGGTCCCCCTCGGTGAGCCAGAGCGACATCGCGACCGTCCCGTCCTGCCCGTCAGACTCCAGAGTTGCCTCGAAGGAGTCGAGGAACGCCGTCTCGTGTGGAGACAGCTGCAGAGCCTGGGGCCGGCGCACGTGAGCGATGAGACGAGGGACCTGGTTGAGGAACCTGGCGAGCGCCCTGGCCAGAGCGGGATCGAATGGTTCAAGGATCTCGCCGGGTTCATAGGATTCCTGGGCCCAGCGCAGGTCTTCTTCGGCCTCGGCGAGCTGACCGCGCAGGAGTGCGGCGGCGTAGTCCGGCAGCAACCGGTCCCGTACGGCAGCGGCAATCGCTTCGATGGTGGGCGCGGTGACGCAGGCGGCCCCCTCGGAGGCGACCGTGTCGAGTTCGTCCGGGCCGGGGAGCATGGCGCCGACCACGTAGTGGGCGTGCCACGAGTCGTGGACGAGGACGAGCCAGGCGCCGTCGCCGTCGTGCCGCAGATGGGCGGAGACCGACGGATGGCTGGTCTCCAGGGCCTTGTGAAGCGCTCCCCCCGAAGGGCCAGAGGCCCATACCGACTCCAGCAGGCCCTGCTGTGCGTGGCGTTCCGGATGCGCGGTCACCATCACCGTCCACCGCCCGGGCAGGGCGTGGGCGATGCGGTCAGCGACATCGCCGAGGAAGGGCCGCTCGCTGAGGATGACGGCGACGTCGAGGACTTGCGCGCTCTGACGCAGCTGGTGCAGTGCCTCGCGGGCCTGGCTGGGATCGTCCAGGGGCAGTTGGTGGATTCCGTACTGGTCCGCGGTGAATCCGGCGAGGGTCAGGCAGGTCTCGGCCCACTGGTGACGCGCTCCGGATGCGTGGCCGGTCAGGGTGCCGGCAGTTGTGCGGTGGAGGGTGATGGTGGCGGTCGGCGGCAGGGCAGGTGTCCTTGGATCGGGGTAGGGGTTGTGTCGGTGCGGTGTGGCTGTCAGGCCGGAGAGGGCCCGTCGTGGTCACCGGGTTCGTCTGGCAGCCGAGGAGTGGGCGCCGAGGGCGGGTACGGGCACGGAAGCAACCTGAGGGGTGATCACGTGGTGCTGCGGAGGTCGGGCGGCGGCGGCCCGGGCGATGCGAGCCAGCCGTTCGGCCGCGGAGTTCGCTCGGACCGGGGCGTTCGGCGGGGCGGTTTCGGCTGGATCGAGGGAGAGGTCCGCATGCACGGTGAACCCATGTCGGCGGAGGTCATGGACGGTCTGCCGGGCGCGGCGCCGCAGGTCGTGATCGGGCTGGGTCAGCCGGAACAGATCCGCTCGGCCCGGTACAGGTTCGAACTGCTCGCGCTCCAGGTACCAGGCCGCGAGGTGGGAAGTGATGGCTGTGGTGGGACGGGCGACCACACCGTGCTCGGCGTGCAGCCCGAAATGGAAGTGCGGTTGCATGGGGGCGTCCAGATGGGTCGGGGGAGGTCATCGACTGCGGGGCGCTCGTCCGGGGACGGAGGGCGCGGCCTTGGCTGCAGCGGGAAGTGCAGGCCGGACCGTGGTCGCAGGGCCACCGGGTCGGGTGGTGCGGGCCTGCCGCAGCAGGGCCGGCGCGTCGGTGCGCCATCGGCGGAGGGTCTCGGCCGTGCCGGGCGGCAGGGCGGCAGGGCGGCAGGCGAGGACGGTGCCGCCGGCCACGAGGGTTCCGCCGCGTCCGGGTGAAGGAGCTGGTGGAGGCGGTCCAGGGAGGCGGAGTCCTCGGAGCCCGACACGGGGCGCACAAGGGAGAGGAGTTCAGCGGCGTGGGGGCGCACGCGGCGCCACTCCACGGAGCTCTCTTCGAGGTACTGCTGCTCGGTGTGTCCGAGCGCGGCCGGGTCCAGGCGCGTGCCGTCGCTGTAGAGGCTGGACTGCTGGATTGAAGTCCACTCCACATGGAGTTTCTCGAGCCTGCCGTGCGCCGCTTCGACGGCAACCAGCAGCCGTTCGTGGACTGCCTGCTCGTACGCGGGCAGGAATGTGCCGGTGACCAGGCCGACGGCGTGGGCCGCTTCGGAGGGCAACACGACTGAGCGGGGGGCGTGCGGGTCGGCGTAGTTGTCGTCGAAGGAGGCGCTCGCGAAGGCGCCGAGCAGGTACTCGTGGGCGCTGCCGAGCCGTTCGACCAGGAGGAGTTCGATGCCTGCGCCGTTTGTAAGTTGGGCGGCGTACGGGATGCGGCCGTGTTCCACCGAGTCGATGAGTTCGCCCGCGTCCCACAGGAGCGGGACGAGGTCTTCCTGCCACACCGGGTGGGCGTAGACCTCGACCTTCACCGTCCACGTCCCGGGCAGGCCGTCGGCCAGCGCGGTGGCGTAGTCGCCGAGGTACGGGCGGGCGCCGCCGAAGAGGTGGACGCGGTGGCGGCGCGCGTTCTCCGCGAGTGCAAGCAGGTTGGGTTTCGCGGTGTCTACCTCGTGCAGGGCGTACGTGCCGTCGGGGCGCCGCTCGAATCCGGGCGTGAGCTGAAGAGCCGTGTTGGCCCACCGGTACTGCTCGCCCACGGGGACGGCGACCAGGCCGTCGGCCGGGCTGAGGGCGAGGATGATCTGTGCCAGGCCCCTGGGGCGGGGCGTCGTGCGGTCGTCCATGCTCACGCCCGGCTGGCGAGCGCGTTGCGCAGGCCGTGCCCGAACGCGTGGGCATGGCGGCGGGCGGCCAGCTCCAGCTCCTCGTACTGCTCGCCGCGGGTCATCTGCCCGTCGTGTTTGCGGTACCGGTAGACGGGCAGCGGGAGCAGCACGCCGGGGGCCAGCGCGGTGACGCCGACGGCAGCCATGTAGTCCTCGCCCTGGACGAGGCCGCCCATGCCGCCCGCCGCGCGGACCAGGCGGGTGCGGGCCAGGATGGTCGTCGGCCCGACGGGGATGGTGTCCTGCGGCCGGGGCCAGTACGTGACCACGTCGCCGGCGGCGTGGTAGCCGGGCGGGGCCGGGCATTCCCAAAGGCGCCGGGAGCCGTCCGGCAGCCAGTCCTCGCTGTATCCGGCGACCCACCCGAGCTCGTCGGTGAAGGTCTCCAGGCGTACGCCCAGGCTCCAGTCGGGGAGCACGTCATCGTCGTCGGCCCAGTTCACGAACTCGGTGCGCACCTCGGTCAGGCCGAGGTTGCGGGCGCAGGCGGCGCCGACCGGGCGGGGCAGGACGAGGGTCCGGATCCGGGGGTCGGCGGTGATCGGGGCAGGCACGAGGGCGGGGTCGGCGCCGTCGATTACGAGGACTGCCTCCCAGGGCACGGTCTGCCGGGTGAGGCTGGCGTGCATTTCCTGCAGGTAGGGCAGGCGCTCGGGGCGGAGCTGGGTGGCGATGACGACGGTGATCTGCGCGGCGGACAGAGAGTCCTCCGGAGTGCGGTCCATGGATGGGGCGTTCAGCGGGTGATCCGCGGTCGGGCGGGTGCGGGTGCAGGGGCGACCGGCTTGGTGATCTTCAGTGGGGTGGCGGGAGCCTGGATGGGCGCGGGCCGGTTCGAGTCCCACAGCGAGGGGGTGTCGGAGATCCGGGAGAGGGGGTCGGTGTCCCAGGGCACGATGGGGCCGATGTCGTACCAGGTCAGGGCGATGACCTCGATGCCGTGGTCGTGCAGGACGTAGCCCCATTCCAGGCCCATGGCATCAGCGTTGGCGTCGGTGACCGGGATCGGCTTCGCGGGGGTGCCGTCAACGTTGAAGAGGTTGTCGAAGGGTGCGCTCGGGCCGCGGTCGCCGTGGGGGTCGAGCCGCTCCCGGACGTTGTCGGGGGCCCTGTCCAGGAGGTCCATGCCGAGGTTCTTCCAGTCGTGGGGGCCATCGATGAGGTGCCGGCGCAGGGCGTCGAGGTCACCGCCGAAGCGGTAGCGGGCGGCGCCGAGCAGGAGAGGGAGCTGGTTGTCGGGGTAGCCGTCGTAATGGCAGTAGATGCCCTCGTAGCCGGTACCGGTGGGGCGGGCGATGAAACTGCGGGTGCTGATGGCGGTTTCCTTCGTGCAGGTGGTCAGCGGGCGCGGGCGGCCGGGGCTGCGGGCAGCGCGGGTACCGGCCGGGCCACGACCGGCGGGCTGGGTCGCGTGGCGGTGGGCGTGGCGTGACGCAGGTTCACACCGATCCCGGCTGCGGCGAGCCGCAGTGCGACGGCCTGGATGCGTACGGCGCGGTCGGCCTCGCCGTAGGAGGCGGGGAGGAGGAACGCGGCCTGGTGGGGCACGTACTGGAATCCGTGGACGTACAGCACTTCCCTGGCTTCCTCCAGGACGTCCTCGTACGGCGCCCCCACCACCCCGTCCTCGTACCAGGTCAGGGTGAGGGTTCGGTCGACCTGCGGCGGGGCCTTGCGGCGCGGGGGTTCGGGCCGGTCGACGAGGCTGCGGCCTACCGCGTCGTGGGCGGCTTCATATCGGGGGAGTAGCCGCCGGGCGATGCGGGCTGCGGCCCGGACGGGATCGTTGGGGACCGCGATCCCGTTGGGTTCCTCGATGCCCACGAAGTGGTGCGGTTCGACGTCGGGGCCAAGCGGAGCAACGACGAACTGGCCTGGCCGCAGAGGCCGGTCGGTGACGTAGAGGTGCTGGCTGTCCGGGCCGTGGAGTACGGCCTCGTGGCCCAGGACGTACTGGCTGACGATGTACTCGACGTGGCCGCGGTCCCAGAGACGGTCGATGGTGGCGCACTGGTCTTCGTAGGTGAGGTGCTGCCGGTAGTTGCTCGTCCACTGCCCGGGGAGACGGGCGGCGAGCGCGGAGGCGAACAGGGACAGGTCGGCGCGTGCTGAGGGCATGGGTTCCCGGGTTGGTTGAACGATTCTGTGGTCAATGCATGCGTGCGTCTGTGTCGAAAAGCTGCAGTTCAGCGGGGTGCAGCTGGTGCTGGACCACGAAGCTTCGGCCTGCGACCTTCCACAGGCCGCGGCCCCTGGTGAGGTGGGAGAGCGCTCCGGATTCGACGTTGGTCAGACCGAGGAGTCCGGCGGCGGCTGCGAGCTGGTCGGTCTCTTGGCGGTAGATCACGCGGGTGGAGCAGTCGGCCAGCAGGCCCTCGGCCAGGGCCCGGCTCTGGCTGCCGGCGTCGCCCGCGGTGAGCAGGTCGGACAGCCGGTGGATCACCATCAAGTTCGCGATGCCCAGGCCGCGGCTCAGCTTCCATTGGGCCTGCATGCGCATCAGGAGTGCCGGATGCCTCATCAATCTCCACGCCTCGTCGTAGACCACCCATCTCCGGCCGCCGTATGGGTCGGTGAGGGCCCCCTCCATCCAGGCGGAGGCGCAGGTCATGGCGAGCACGAGGGCGGCGTCGTCGGTGCCGCCCAGGCGTGAGAGGTCGATGGACAGCATGGGCCGATACGGGTCGAAGGCCGTGGTGGAGGGAGCGTCGAACATCCCGGCCAGGTCACCGAAGACCAGTCGGCGCATGGCGTGGGCGAGGTCGCGGGCTGCGTCTCCGAGGCGCCCGGCCAGCAGACCGCCGGCCAGGTCGAGACCCGGCCCGTCGGCGAGGGCGTGGGCGACGTCGCCGAGCAGCGGGGGCCTGCCGGACGCGGCAGCCCGGGCGACGGCGGTGCCGAGCGCGACGTCCAGGACGGTGTGCTCCATCGGCAGCAGGTCGCGGCCGAGGACCGTACGCGCCAGGGATCCGAGCAGCAGCAGGCGGCGCTTGCGTACCTCCCCCTCCCACTCCGCCTCCGGTACCGAGGGAGGCCGGGGCGGCGCGTCCAGCGGGTTCAGCCTGCCGGGGAGCCCGGGCCCGAGGGCGATGGACGCACCGCCCAGGGCGTGGGCGACGGCCGTCCATTCCCCCTTCGGGTCGCACGGCACGTACACCCGGTACCCGAAGGCGACGCTGCGCAGCGCCAGGCTCTTGGCGAGCGCGGACTTCCCCTGCCCGATCACACCGGCCAGCAGCACGTTGGGATTGGTGAAGCCCTCGACCTTTCCGTACAGCTCGAAGGGGTCGAACGTGAAACTGCCTTCCGCGTGGAGGTCTTTGCCGATGTAGATGCCGTCGGCGCCGAGTCCGCCTTCGGCGAGGAAGGGGTAGGCGGCGCTCGCGACGGCGGTGGTCATGCGGTGGGCGGGGAGCTTGAGGCGGCTGCCGCGGGCGGAGAAGGGGCCCGGCCGCCCTGCGGGTGGGTAGGCCGCCTCGGGGTAGATGGCCTCGGCGGGCTGCTGCTCGGAGCTGGGGCCGGCGGCGGCGCGGGCGCGGGCCTCGGCGCGGGCGGTCTGCTTGCGCAGGGCACGGCGCTGGGCCCGGCCGATGCCTTGTGGCGTGAACAGGGGGGTCGCGCTGGCTTCGCGGCGGTGGGACAAGAGGACGCTTCCGGGGTGGTGGCGGTCAGGACGCGAGGTCGGCGGGGGTGGTCTTGCGCCGCACTACGTGGGAGGCGGCGAGGTGCCGCTGGCAGATGGTCAGCACGGGCGGGCCGTCCGGTAGCCGCTCTGGGTGGCAGCCGGTGCCGTCAGGCGCGGCGGGGATCAGGTGGAAGGCGGCGTGGACGGCGTCGGCTGCCTGCCACAGGCGGGTGTGGGCCGTGGCCAGGTGACGTCCCGAGGCGGGCCGTTCGGGCCGAGTGCGCTCGGCGAGCTGGTCCAGGAGGCGGTGCAGGTCGGTGAGGTGAGCGTGGAGGGTGTCGAGGTGGTGCCGGTCGACTGGCTGACTGGCACGGGTGGCGAGGAGGCGGGTGTGGTGGCGAAGGCCGGCGGTGGCCGCCCGGAGGTACGGGTGGGCGTCGCCGACGGGGTGTTCGTCAGGGGACAAGGGGCTCCTCGTGGAGGGGGACGCCGGGGGCGGCGGGCGGACGGGCGGATGGGGCTAGAGGGTGTTGCGGGCGAGGGGGAGGGCGCAGGCGGTGAAGGCGTCGGTCTGCTGGAAGAGCAGGCGCCGCAGGTCGACCTGGGCACTGGCAGCGGCGGTCTCCAGCTGGGCGCAGGCGGCGTCCAGGGCCTGGTCGGTGTCCGCGGAGACGGTGAGCAGTCCGGTCAGGGCGACGTCGGCGTGTCCGGAGATCAGTTGCTTCTCGCGGGTCTTGACGTCGGCGTACTCGACGTTGTCGGCTTCGGACTCGACCTGGCCGCGGCGCCGTCGCTCGGAGGCGTCCGAGATGATCGCGGACTTGCGCCGCTGGACGTCCCGCAGGGCGGACTCGATGCCCTGCGGCGCGTATATAAGGGAGAAGCTGCGGCGGACGCCGGTGCTGAACATGATGCTGTGCAGGAAGCCCGAACTCGTCTCGGTCCTCGGCCAGTTCTCGATCCAGTACGTCGCGTGCCGGGCGCTGTCGGTGATGACCCGGTCGTTCTCCTCGACCTGGGCGACAGGGCCGGCGGCGGCCGGGTCGGCTTCGGCGCGGCCGGTGGAGGACCACTGCTGCAGCCGGGCGGTGGCGGCGGGGTCGTACGCGGTGCGCAGCACGGCGGCTATCTCGCGGGAGCCGAGCCAGCCGGTGACGGTGAGCCCGGCGCCGCGGGCGGCCTGGGCGACGGACGCTGTGGTCTGTGCCATGACGGTGAACGCGCCGTGGAGTCCTCCGCCCGCCTGGCCGATCAGGCGCTTGGCGGCCTTGAGGTCCAAGGCGATGGCCAGGTATGCCTCGTGGGGTGCGGCGGCAGGGCCGGCCGAGTCGACGAGTGCGGAGTAGATGTGTCCGGCGACGGGGGCCTGAGGGTTGCCGTGCTCGGTCCAGTGCCGGGCGAGGCTGTCGCCGGAGTCGGGCACGGTGCGTTCCAGGACCTGGACGGTGGCGACGTGCCCGGTGCGGGCGATGCCGGCGAGCGCCCTGCCCCAGGCGCTCACGTTGGCGTTCTGGGTGGCCGGATCGAGAAGTGCGAAGGCGCGGGAGCTGACCCGGGCGACGGCCGTCAGGGTCTGGCGGTGGGGGTCGTGGATCGCGGAGGCTCCGGAGGCGGCGGTGGTCACGCGCAGGGAGGCGGTGGTGCCGGGCAGGTGGAGCAGTCCCTCGACCTGGGGGCGGGAGACGGGCCGGGCCCTCCACATGGTCTGTCCGGTACGGCGGCGGTGGGCGTAGCGGGCCACCAGCGGCGCCCAGTCGATCAGGGACCGGCCTTCCCGGCGCACCCCGACCAGGACGGCGGTGGTGATCCAGACGGGGGCCAGTGCGACGGCGCCCACCAGGCCGGCGGTCATCACGGTGACCAGCAGCAATGCCAGGGTCGAGGAGACGAGGACGAGCTGTGGGAGGGAGAGGCCCAGCAGGATCCCGCGCCGTGACCGGGTGGGGAATTTGACGGTGAGGGGGAGGACTTCGGACAAGGACGGTTCCCGGGGCGGGTCGGCCCGGGGCAGGGCGTGTGGTGGCCCTGCCCCGGGGTGGGCTGGCGGAGGGGCTACAGGCCGGTCGGCGATCCGGTCTGGGAGGTGCTGTCACCGGTGGCCGGAGCGCCGTGGGCCGGAGGCATCGGATCGGCGGGCGCACTGGTGCTCCACCCGCTCTGCTGAGGTCCGGGGCCACTCCAGCTCGGCGGACCGTCTGCCTGGCCGGTGTCCTGGCCGCTTCCGGTCCGGGCCTGCGGGGGCGCGGACTGCTCCATCAGGTCGTGGAAGCCCCCGCCGGAGCTGCCGCCGGAGTCGCCCTTGCCCATGTCCATGCCGCCGGTCGGGTTGGAGGCGATGTCGCCGGGGAAGCCCCCGCCGCTGCCCGCAGCCTCGGCACCACCACCGGCAGCGCCGGCTCCGGCCGCCGCACCGCCGGTGGCCGCAGCAGCAGCCTTGCGCGCCGCGTTCTCGGCGTGCTGACGGGCAACCGTCGCGCCGGCGCCGCCGGCGCGGTGGAGGGACTCGCCGTCGGTTCCCTCAGCGGCCCAGTGCACGAACTTGAACGTCATGTACGGGCACAACAGGATCATGAGCATGATCACCATGCCTGCGGCGACGTCCGCGAGGGCGGCGACGCCGTCCTTGGCTTCGGTCTTGCCCATGGCCGCGATGCCGAGGACGAAGATGATCGTCATCAGCAGCTTGGAGACGACGAGGGTGGCGGTGGCCTCGATCCAGCCGCGGCGCCACCGTCGGGCGACTTCCCAGCCGCCGCCGGCTCCGGCGAAAATGGCCAAAGTGACGAGGATCAGGATGCCGACCTTGCGGACCATCATCACGCCCCAGAACAGGAACGCTCCGATCGCGCTGCCGAGGGCTGCGACGACTGCGACGAGCCAGCCCATTCCGGCGATGGCGCTGATCTGCTGGACCTTGACGATCCTGCGCACGGCGGAGGAGATGTCCGTCCCGGAAGCCGCGAACAGCCCGTTGGACAGGGCGTCGACGACTTCGAAGGCGACGGTGGTGAAGGCGATGGCGCAGAAGGCGAACAAGACGCCGGAGGCCGTTCCGGTCACCGCTTGGGCGAGGGCTTGGCCGTCGCGTTTGATCGCGGCTCTCACCAGCTGCGCACAGAACGTCGCGACGAGCATCAGCAGGCCAATCGGCAGAATCGTCTCGTAGTTGTCGCGGAACCATCCCGCGCCGAGGTCGATGTTGGTGGTGCGGTCGATGGCCTTGGACGCGAGGTCCGCCGCGGCGGCGGCGACGTCACCGGCGCTTTCCGCCATCCACTTCCCGATCGCGCCGACGGGATCGGAGGCGAAGTCGATCACATCGCCGGCCTTGCAGAGGTAGCCGGCGACAGGCAGGTCACAAAAGCCCACGTCGGGCGTCCTTTCGGGAGGTATAGGCGGTGGCTACGGGGCGACGCGCGGGGCTATGGCGACCAGGCGGCAGTCCTTGCCGGGTCGGCACTGGACGGCGAGGGTGATCTGCCGGTCTTCGGCACCACCTCCGCCTCCGTTCCAGGCGAGCTGGGTCTTGCCGCGCACCGTGACGGCGTAGATGTACGCCTCGGTGATGGCTTGCGGGTTGTCGGCCAGGGCCTGCTTGAACGCGGACGGAAAGTGCGCCTCCGACGTGGTGGCGCTGGCGTGCTGGCCGTTGTCCTTCAGCCGTGACCACAGCACCGGGTCGGGGATCTGGGCCTGGACGGAGTCCCAGTCCGCGTATGTGGACTCGCCGGTCAGCCAGCTGTGTATGCCGGCGAGCTGGGCGTCGCGGGTGGTGGTGCGGGCATCGAAGGTCCACAGCATCACCGCGCTCGCCCGGGCGAACGCGAGCGGATCGGAGATCGGCGGCGGCCCGGCGACCGTGGACCCTCCTGCGGGCGCTGTCGGTACGGGAGCGGAGGGGGCCTTCGGCGCACCGGTCGGGCTGGTTTGCTTGCCCGATGCCTCGGGGCTCTGGTGGCTCCCGGTCCACCAGGCGACGGCGCCGGCGAGGACCAGCAGCGCGGCCAGTACACCGGCGAAAAGCAGGACGCGCCGGGGTGGCTGCCAGCCCAGGCCGAGCACGTCGAGGGAACGTTTCCTCATCGGACCTGCTGGCCGAGCGCGCTGAAGAACGCCACGATGCCGTTGGCCGCGCCCAGACCGAGGGCCGAGGCCGCGGCTACGACCGCGCCCTTCTTGCCGTTGGCTTCGGCCTGGTGGCCGCCGGAGTGGTGGCCCCAGGCCCAGACGCCGAGGCTGACGGCCAGGGCGCCGACCACGGCCACGATCCCGAACAGGTTGATCGAGTTCACGACGGTGCGCAGGACGTCGAGGCCGGGCAGGCCGCCGCCCTTGGGTGAGACGCCCGGATCGTAGGCAAGCAGGGTGATGCGTTCGGACAGGGGTGGGGTGAGATTGGCGGGGGAGATGGTGGTGCGCTCCTTGCATGCGCAGGACACGACGGGCCCTGCCGGGAACAGGAAGAAAAAGGGGGGAGGGGGAAGGGGCGCTCTGCGGCGCGAAGGTGGTCCGGTCCGCCCGGTGCCTCAAGGGCTGGCCGGGCGGACCGGTGTCACGGGAGACGGCGTGCGCTGTGGGCGGCGTAGTCGGCGAGGGTGCTGAAGCGGACCGGCTTTGTGGTGCGCGGGGCCTCGATGACGTAGCCGTGGCCGGCGTAGATGCCGACGTGCTCGGGGACCGCCGGGGTGCCGCGGCTGAACACCAGGTCGCCGGGGCGAAGTTGGTTCAGCGGGACGGCGTGGCCTTCTGCGATCTGGGTGTACGTGGTCCGGGTCAGGGTGATCCCGGCCTTCTTGTACGCCTGCTGGGTCAGCGAGCTGCAGTCGCAACGGCCCATCGGGTCCGGACCGTGCGGATCCAGGCACGAGCCGCCCCACTGGTAGAGGGTGCCGAGCTGGTTCATGGCCCAGGTGATGGCCGTCTTGGCGCGGGGGTCGGCGTCGGCGGGGATCGAGTACCCCTTGGGGACTGCCCCTTCGGGGATCGGTCCGGAGCCGCTGCCGTCTTCGCCAGGGGTGCACGGGTCTGTCGCAGGGAGGCGCGGGGTCTGGCCGTCGGCGGGCGGCGCTGAGCCCTTCAGCGTCGGGGCGATGGCCTGCTGCAGAGCGCGGGCGAGAGGCTCCCACTGGGCGTAGGCGTTGGGGAATCCGCTCAGCTGGACGGCCTGCGCGGCCTGGGTGACCGTCATCTGCTGCCAGCCGGGGACCTTCAGCAGGCCCTGGTAGAACTTCGTGCTGGCGTAGACGGGGTCGCGGACCTGGGCGGGGGTACCCCATCCCTGGCTGGGCCGCTGCTGGAAAAGGCCCAGCGAGTCGCGGTCGCCGTAGCCGAGGTTGCGCAGCCGGGATTCCTGGATCGCGGTGGCCAGGGCCACGATCTGGCCGCGTTCGGGCACTTCGAGCGTGATGCCGGTGGCGACGATGGTCCGGGCGTGGGGAATCTGCTCGGCGGGCAGGTCCAGGCCCTCGACGTGGACGTTCTGAGCGCCTGACCCGCCGAGGACGGCGGCGACCTGGCGCCGTACGGCGTCGGTGTCGACCGAGTCGGTGACGCAGGAGGTGCCCGGGCTCGAGGAGTGGCTCGCGGCTGCGGCGAGGACGGCGGTGCCAGCCAGCAGCGCGGGGGAGAGGCAGAGCACGCCGATCGCGGCGGCGATGCCTTTCACTCCCGGGCGGCCTCCGGCCGGTGAGCTGCGGGGATGTCACGTGGCGATGGAGAGGAAGGGGTCACGGGGAGGTCCTCGGGGTGGGCCCCGGCCGCACGGTGTGAAAGGGGAAGGGCCGTGCGGCCGGAGCGGTGGAGGTGGGCGAAGAGCCCCGGCTCGGGTGCGTGTTGCCTCACACACCCGGTGGGACGGGGGAGGTTACGGGCGGAACATGAGTGTGCCTCCTGGGACGTTCAAGGAGTGGCCCGCAGTGGCGGGCTGGTGAAGAGCGGGACGGCGGGGCGTCTTACGGGCGGAACATCAGCGAACTCCTGGAGGGGTGCCGGGGCGGGAAACCCGGGATCGAACTGGGGTGTCAGGTGGGCGTTGCCTCGCCCACCAGGGCGGAAGGGGATTACGGGCGGAACATGAGCGGCACCTCCTCGGCCGGCGCAGTTGCGGGAAACACGGGCGAGGTCAGCAGGGGCGGTACATGGGCGGCCTCCCTGTCAGGGTCTGAGGCGGGCGGGCAGGGAACGGCGAGGCGGCAGCGATGGCTGCGTGCGGGGTCACGGACGGAACACAGGGGCCTCCTGCGGGAGAGGGGAAACGGGGAAGGGTCGCCATCAGCGGTGTCCGCCGGGCAGTGACAAGACAGTAAGCCCGAATCCCCGGTCACCGAAATCACGGGCGGAATCCGCTTGATTTTCGGGGTTCTTGGTCGGCGATGCGTCTCAACCGGGAATCGTCACTTACAGTTTGGGACCTCCCCGCGCCGCCTGCCCGCATGTCTTGCGATGGCCGCCGCACGGTCTGGAGCCTTCCCGTCTGCATCCCTCACCGAATTGGGGTTCCCCTTTGTCGTTTTCCCTTCACCAGGGCGACGCGCTCAGCGTGCTCGCGACTCTGCCCGACGGCTGCGCCGATTCCGTCATCACCGACCCGCCGTACAACAGCGGCGGCCGAACCGCCAAGGAGCGCACGAGCCGCTCTGCCCGCCAGAAGTACGTCTCCGCGGACGCCCAGCACGCGCTGCCGGACTTTGTCGGCGAGAACATGGACCAGCGCTCGTACACGCTCTGGCTGACCCAGACCATGACCGAGGCCCACCGGGCCACCAAGGTCGGGGGCACGGCGCTGCTGTTCACCGACTGGCGGCAGCTGCCGGCGACCACGGACGCGCTCCAGGCCGCCGGATGGCTGTGGCTGGGCGTCCTGACCTGGCACAAGCCGCAGGCCAGGCCGCAGAAGGGTAAGTTCCGGCAGGACTGCGAGTTCATCGTCTGGGGCGCGAAGGGCAAGATCGACGCCGCCGCGAACCCGGTCTACCTGCCCGGCTTGTACAGCGCCTCGCAGCCCTCGGGCAAGGCTCGCCGGCACATCACGCAGAAGCCGGTCGAGGTGATGCGGGAGCTGGTGAAGATCGCCCCTCTCGGCGGCACCGTGCTCGACTTCTGCGCCGGATCGGGCAGCACCGGGGTCGCCGCGCTGCTGGAGGGACGCGACTTCATCGGCATCGAGAAGACGAAGGAGTACGCGGCTGTTGCCTCCGAGCGCCTCACCGATACCGCCCATCAGGTGCATTCCCAGGACGATTTCGCCCTGACCTCCTGACCGAGCTGCACCACAGCCCGATCTCGTGGCAGGCGGAATATAGCGGCAGATCCCCGGTTTCCGAAACCGGGGATTCTCCGGACCATCAGGGCCATCGAATTCACGGCCCTGGCTGCAAGGAGAACCCCTTTCGTGTCCGAATCTGCCGAGCCCCGCCATGGCGGGGAAATGGAGCCGGTCCGTCTGCCGGACGCTGACCTCGAATCGATCGAGGCGTCCGTCCGCAAGCTGCTCGACCAGTCGGCCGAGCAGGCCCGCATGATCGACACACTGGCCTCCGCGCCGCCTGCGGACCCGATGGCCGCGAGCATGCCCTTCGCCGGGTTCCCCGGCATGCCGTCGTTCACCGCCCCCGCCCCGCCGCCGGACCCCAAGCCGATCTTGGAGCTGGAAGGCGAGGAGTACGAGGACGAAATCGCTGCGCTGACGGACTGGGTGGACGACCACCTCATGGACGTCTACGGCGCCGAGATCACCACCGCGGCGCCATGGTGCGAGCAGTGGCAGGAGCACCTCGACGTCGTCGCGTGGCTGCACGCGCTGTGGATGGCCTACCAGCAGCACAAGGACCCCGAGGCCGGCCCCAGTGGCATGTTCGTGTGGCACCGGGACTTCCTCACCCACTGCATGGCCTACGTCCGTGCCCCCGGCGGCCCCCTGAGCGCCTGCCAGACCGACCCGGACCGTGTCGAGCATCGCCTGCTGCGCGGTCCGGGCCCCTCCGCGATGTCCGCCGCCCGCGAGTCGGAGGCCCAGACGACCGGCGGCACCCTGGCCCCGGACGGGGCCGCGTTGTGACGCACCCACCGCAGCCTCCGCCAGCGTTCGGCCTCTCCTTTCACCCCGATGCCCTCAACGACCTGCTCGCCGCTCCGGGCGACATGCGCGACCTCGGGCTCGCCCTCATCCAGGACGTCGTGCGCGCCCAGGTGAGAGGGCCCGAACTCACCGCCGAGCTGACCGGCTACCGCAAGCTCTACCTCGGCTCCCGGGTGCAGTACCGCATCGTCTACGACTACCGCCCGGCCCCGCCCGGCTCCAGCCACCGCACCAACGTCCACATCGTCGCCGTACGCCCCCGCGCCAAGCACGACATCTACGACACCGTCCGGGCCCGCGTCGGCCGCCCCCGCCCCGCAGCCGGGCCCCGCGCGTACGCGGCTCGCTCCCTCTCGCCACAAGTCCGGCCGCGCCCTGCCTTCACGCCGGCGCCTCCAGCCGCGGCGTTCCCGGTCCCCGGACTCCCCGCACCCGCCCGCATCGCCACCACGAATTCCCTGAAGGGTCCTTCGCGATGACCAACCTCACCGCCCAGTCCTCCTCCCTGCTCCAGGCTCTGATGACGGCCCTCCTCGAGCCTCGGCCGGCTCCGCACCCGCGCCACCAGGCCCTGCTGGATGCTCGCGAGCGTCAGCTGGAGGTGGAGGCGGAACTGAGCGCCTGGGCCAGCCGACCGCAGCCCACCACCGAAGCCGCCCAGGACAAGGAACTCGATGACCTGAGTAATCTGCTTGTCGAGCACGCCAAGGCGGGCCGGCAGGTCTCGCACCTCCTGGGCGCCGACAGCTGCTGCCCGCCGTGCGCCGACTCCGAGCAGCCGCCGACCGTCCTGAGCCGCCCCGCCGAGAACGCGGTCTCCGCCTTCGCGGCCCCGTGCATCCTGGCCGCCTGCCTGGACGTCTTCGCCTTCCGCGGCAGTCCGGACGCGCTGTCCTCCGCCGACCTCGTCGCGGAGCTGCGCACCCTGCCTGGCATCGCCGAGGGACGCTGGCCGTACGCGGAACTCACCCAGACCCGCCTGGCCACCCTGCTGCGCCCGTACGAAGTGGCCAGCCGCGACATCACCCACAGCGACGGTCTGCGCCGCAAGTCCTACCGCCGTTCGGCCCTCCTGGCCGCCATCCCGGCCGACTGCGACTGCCGCCCGTCGTGACCGCCCGCGAATCCCCGGCAACCGCCCTGGACGCCGCCATTGAGCAAGTCGTCGGCGACCTGACCGTCCTGCATCACGACCATCTCCGCGGGCTGCTCATGGCGGAGCGGGCCGCGCTCGCTGCCGTACACCGGGAACTGATGAATGCCGAGGGCGCGGTCGCCTACCACCGCAACGTACTGAAGCGCCTGTCCTCCGGCAGCTACCCCGTGGATACCCCGCTCCTGGACCGCCTGCGCCGGACTGTGCACGACCTGGCCCAGGCCACGGCCGCCCGCGACCGGCTGCAGGAGGGTGTCGCTGCCGCCTTGGAGGCGGTCAAGGCCGCCGCCCCGGCCCTCGTCCCCGCTGACGACGAGCTGACGGCGCACGACTTCGCGGCGCTCCTCTCGCTCGCCGGCGGCGGCACGATGCGCGAACACCTCCTCACCCACCGGGTCTCGGTCCGAACAGTCCAGGGCCGTCTCATCGACCTTCCGGCATTCCAGCGCCTGGAATCCCACGGACTCGTCACCCGGGACACGTCCCGGGCGCTAACCGTCGGCCAGCCGGTCGCCTTGACCGACACCGGCCGGACCGCGCTGCTCGGCACCCGCCGTCCACCGGCCATGGCCACGCCTTTGCCTGCCCGCCCGGCCGGGGCCTGGCCGGCACAAGCCCGACAGCACTGACCCAAGGTGCGCCGGGGTTCGTCCCCCTTCCGCCCCTGAAGAAAGAAGCCCGCCACACGTGCCTCTTCACCAACCCGACTACGAACTGGACGGCTTCGAGCCCGCCGATGACGGCCATCAGCAGCACTACGAAGATCTCGACATCTCTTCCTTCAAGGTGCTCGGCGAGTACCGCACGTACACCGACGCCTACTTCGTCCTCCTCGACGAGGGAGCCACGTACGGCATTCCGGGAAGCCCGCAGCTCCGAGCCGTTCACGTTTCCCGTGACCTGCGCGCCCGCACCTTCGAGGTCGACTCCAAGGAACTCCCGCTGTACGCGATGGCCCAGTCGTACCTGATAGCCCGAGGCTGTCCCTCCGACGCGCTCGACGCACCGGAGGGTGTGCACGGCCCCGCAGACGACCGCACCAGGGCCCTGGAGGCGCGCGTCCGCGGAGATGGTGACCACTTCGCCCTGCTGGCCAGCTACACCGACGACATGCGCGACCCCGTACAGACGGTCGTGATGCTGCGCTCCCTTGACCCCCAGGCGGCTCCGGAATTCCGGATCCTGCTGGAGCAGTTCGACTGGGACTCCAACAGTCACACCCTGCGGGAAGGCGGGTTCGAGACGTACGCCGCCGCGGTCGATTGGTGGAGGCATGGTCGGACGAGGAGGCCCCGGCGCTACCGCCGCCGGCTCCGACCGCACGCCGCAGCCCGGCCCAGACCGCCCCGGCGACACCCGTGCCGCCGGTCTCCCGTCGGCCTCAAGGACGCTGAACACGGCTTTCGCCGACCCCGTTTCGGCGGACCGGCGGCGCGCAATATAGCCGCCGATCCCCGGTTTCGGAAACCGGGGATTCTCCGGACCCTTTGCAACACCACCGCCCCACTGAGGGCGGTCACTTCCTGTTGTCCTGCCTGGTCTGGAGCCATCCGCTGTGTGTCACACACCCGCGTCCATCACCGCCACCGTCCTGAGCGGCACCCCATCCCGTTCCGCCGCCACCGCGGTAGTCAGCCCCGTCACGCCCCTTACGGCTCGGCGGGCCGAGCCGGTGCTCGCCGTCGCTGTCCATGCCCGTGCCGACGGTGACTCCACGGCTGTCGGTGTGCTGCGGCGCGGAGAGCCGTTCACGGCTTCGGTCACCGACGGCGCCTGGCTGCACGTCACCACCGCCTCGGGCATCACCGGCTGGGTTGACGACGGTGACCTCCGTCGCGACGGCAGCCTTCGCCCGAACTGACCCGCCCGTACGTTCCCCTTCCTTCCAGGAGCCCCCTTTCGTGTCCGACATCCCCGACGTCTTCGACGGCGACGTGCTCGGCTTGTTCGCCGAGCGGATCGAGGCCCAGTTCAGCCTGGGTCTGCCCGAACTGGCCCAGGCCGTCCAGGCCGCTCCGCACGCCTACCCCAGTGCCACCCAGGTGGTCCGCTGGTACGCGCTGCTCACCGAGGCGCAGCAGGGAGTGGAGAAGGCCGAGGACGCTCTGGTCTCCGCGCTGGAGACGGCGCCGGGGGACGTGCTGGACGACCCGGTGATGGAGTTGGCCCACCGTGTGAACTACGCGGTTGCCGCCCGTGACGGTCGGGCGCAGGTCCTCCGGTTCCTCTTGGAGTCCCCCGTCGAGCAGGCCCGCATCCAGCGGCGCTTCGGACCCCGGGTGACAACGACCCTGCCCACTGCCGTCCCGGCACAGCCCGCGCGGATCAGGGGCGGTGCCCGATGAGCGACGCTCGCAAGCCCAGTACCCAAGACGCCCGCCTGGAGCAGGTGTTCGGCGGGCCCTTGGACCAGCTGCACCAGCGCGCGGTCCGCCCCGGCAGCTCGCCCGCCCTGGTCCGGGCCCTGGAACTGCGCGCCTTCCTCGCCTTGGCCGAGGCCCAGGTCGTACGCGTCCGCGACCGTGTCCACGCAGCCATGGCCCCCGACGCCGAGCTGGACTCGCTGTCCTCGGACACGCTCCGGTTCGACGCCGAGTGGCTGGAGGCCGCACTGGCCGGCCGCACCGGCTACCGCATCGCGCTGGAGAAGCTACTCTCCGCGATGCCGCCGCCAGCCGCCCGTCCGCCGGCCGCCCCCCTCCAGGTCCGGTCCGCCGTCGTGGGCAGCGGCCTACGGCCCGCGCCCACCGGCGTCGAGGACGTGGCGGCGGCCCGGGGACGCTGAGTGCCCGATCCGTACGCTGCCTCCCGGGCGGCGGGCGAGCAGATCGAAGCGCTCTACGGCCGCCCGGTCACCAGCCTCGCCGCAGACGCCGTGCCCGGCAGCATGCGCTACGCCCTGCTCAACAGCTTCGACGCCCTGCAGTACGCCGACCGCGCCGTCGCCTTCCACACCGAGCAGCTCCACCGGCTGACTCACCCCGACCGCACGATCGAATCCGTGGATGTCGGCCACATCTCCGACGCCACCCGCCGCCTGGCACACGCAGTCACCGTCCGCGACTCCCACGCCCAGGTTCTCGGCGACGTTCTGAACAGCCTGGCTCGTGTCCCCGACGCCGAGTCCCCGGCGCCCGCCTCCCAGGCCACGGCCGTCACACCGGCCATGCCGCCGGTCGCGTCTGACGGGCCTGCCCGCTCGCGCTGACCCCCTCCTTTCTCCTTCTTCTCGTTCACCCCGCGCCGTCTGGAGTTACCGCCTTGGCTGCTGCCCGCCTGCCTTCCAACGACCTGCCCCGCGTTGCCGAAGCGCTGGAGATGATCACGCCGCGCTGGAGCGTGTGGGTGCTGATGACGCTGGCCTCCCAGCCCGGCCCGCTGCGCTACACCAAGCTCAAGGAGCACCTGCCGTGGCTCGGCGACGGTCAGCTCCACCCGCGGCTGCGGGCGCTCTCGGATGCTGGGCTGGTCGAGCGCACCGCCCAGACCCGACTGCACGTCACCTATGGCCTGACTGCCCGCGGACGGGAGTTGATGCCGTCGCTGACCGCCCTGGCGGGCTGGGGCGACGGACAGCTGGAGAAGAACCTCGTCCTCAACCGAGTCACCGGGAAGACGGAGCCGGAGCGGATATCGGCTGCGCAGAACGCCGAGGACACCCTCGCCGTGATCGGTCACCGCCACGCCACCGTGCTGCTGTGGACCCTCAAGGCCCGCGGGACCTCGACCATGGCCGCACTCTCGGCCGAGGCGATGCCCGACCACAGCCCCAGCGCGATCTACCCGCCGATCCGTCGGCTCATCGACGACGGCCTGGTCGCCGTCACCCGCGATGACGCCGCCTTGCTGCAGCTGACCGCCCCGGGCCAGGCCCTCGCCCCGATCTACCTGGCTCTTTCGACCTGGGCCACCGCCCGCCCGCTTCCCGAGGCCCAGGCACACCCCGTCTGGGGCGCACCCCGTATCCCGGCCGCCACCCGTTCCGGGCAGTGGGCCGCCCACCAGGCCCGCAAGACCAGCCCGGCCGTGGCCGTAGCCCAGCCGCCGGCCCCCGCCCCGGCCACCGGGTGGCGGCCCGTGGATCTGTTCTCCGCACCGACCAGCGGACCGAGCCGGTGACGCCCAACCGACCACTGCCATGTTCCGGCCGCCTGCCGCCGGTATCCCCTCGCTCCCGGCGCCCTGGCGCTGAGCCCTGACGGAAAGCCCCCGTTGACCGCTCGCTCGACCGCCACCGCCCCGCCGGCCACGTACGGATCCGTCCTCAGCAGCCGCTACGTTGCCCGCCTGCTTGGTGGCACCCTGATCGGGCGCCTGCCCAACGGCATGGTCCCCGTCTCCCTGGTCTTGTGGATCACTGCGGGCGGCGGGACCCTAGCGTTCGGCGGACTCCTCGCCGCGCTCTACGGCCTGGCCTCGGGCCTCTCCCAGCCAGTCAAGGGCCGGCTGATGGACAGGTACGGGCAGACCCGGATCTCCATCCCGGCCGCCGTGCTCAACTCCTCCTGCTTGCTGGCGCTCCCGTGGGTCGGTGCCGACGGACAACAGGTGGTGGTGACCACAGTCGTGGGGTTCGCCGGGCTGATCACCCCGCCCCTGGAAGCCGGACTGCGGGCCTTGTGGCCGACGGTCCTGCCGGATCCGAGGCGGCGGCGCGTCGTGCAGGCCCTCGATACCGGCTCGCAGGGACTCCTCTACGTCGTGGGCCCACTGCTCGCCTCGTGGCTGGCGACCACGCACGGCCCCGATACCGCTCTGCTGGCGACCGCGACACTCGGCCTGACGGGCTCGGCGATCGTCCTGACCGCCGGTCCATCGAGGACATGGCGGCCGACCACAGAGGGCGGCGCGGGTACCGGACGGCTGATGAGCAGCGGGCTGGTCATGCTGTTCGCCGGCCTGGCGGGGACCGGGTTCACGCTCGGCGCGATGAACGTCTGGGCCGCAGACATGGCCGCCGTACAGGAGCAGCCGATGCTGTCCGGGCTCCTTCCCGCCATGTTCTCCACCGGCAGTTTCCTGGGCGGCCTGGTCTACGCCCGCAGGACCTGGCCCGGCACCACGACCACGCAACTTCTCTGCACCAGCGTCCTGTTCCTCCTCGGCTGGCTTCCCCTGCTGGCCGACCCGGGCCCCCGAGCGGCCGTCGGCCTCGTGGGGATACCGGGCCTCTTCCTCACCTTGATCATCACCAATGGCTTCCACACAGTGGACGCCCTCGCCCCGGCCTCCCGCACGACCGAGGCGTACGCCTGGCTGATCCTCTCGGTCGGCACCGGGCAGGCCGCCGGCACCGCGCTCGCCGGAGCCCTCTCCACCAGCCCGCAGATCCTCGCTGCGCTGCCCGCCGCGGGCGCCGCAACTGCGCTGACCGTCCTGACCGCCGCCCGCCCCAAACTCGGCCCCGGCCGACGCCTGGGCCGCCACCGCCGCCCACGCCACAGCCACCCGCGTCACTCGGACTCGACGCCCCGCTAGCCGCTGTTGCCGCCCGCTCGGACTGTCGTCACCGTCCAGCCGGTCTGCTCCCCGAACGTATCCGCCCCACCCCGGAAAGACGATGCCCCCCAAGCACGCTGCCGTCCTGCGGCCACCCACCGGCCGACATGTCCGCACTCCCGACTTCGGACCCGTACGCGGCGTCTACGTCCCGCGCACCGCCGATGCCGGCGCCTTCGCGATGAGCACGTACGGCATCCCGCTGCTCGTCCTGGCCGTCACAGACTCGGCCACCCTGACCGGCCTGGCCTTCATGCTCGAATGGGTTCCCCGCCTCGGCGCGTTCGCCCTCGCGGGTGCCGCCGTGGACCGGTTCGGCAGCACACGGATCCTTCGCATCGCCTCGGTCCTGCGCGCGGCGGTCGTCCTCGCCGCAGCCGCCGTCCTGCCCTCCGTGGGCGAGGGAACGAGCGCCGTGATCACCGTCATGACACTGGCCGCCACGACAGGCGTCCTCACCGAGTTCTCCTACATCGCGGCCGAGACCGCGGGCGGCGCCGCGAGCCGGGACGCCGGAGGCCATGCCCACCGCGTCCAGGCCGTCCTGCTGGGCATCGACCAGGGCGCCACCCTGGCCGGCCCGGCCCTGGCCGGCGTGCTGCTCCAGTACAGCGGCGCCACCGGCATGCTCCTGATCATCGCCGCCTGCTCCCTGCTCGGCGCGGCCCTGGCCCCCCGTCAGCGGCCCGTCTGGCCCCAAGAGGCCCCGGTCCCCGTCGCCCAGGGCCTCAAGATCGGATGGCGGACCCTGCGGTCGCTCCCCGCCCTGGGGTGGTTGTGCGTCGGGCTGGTGCTGTCCAACTGCGCGATCGGCCTCGTGCAGGCCGCCGGCCCCGTCCTGGTCATCAAGCAACTCGGTGGCACGAGCAGCCAGGTCGGCCTCGTCTGGTCTGCCGCCGCCATCGCCTCCCTGGCCATGGTCACCCTCGCCCGCTTCGCGATCGACCGCGCCGGCCTGTGGCCGGTCGGAGCTGCCGCAGCCGCCCTCGCCTCCCTGGCCTGCCTGGCTCTGGCAGCCGCCGACACCTACACCGTCTTCCTGGTCCTGGTGGCGCTGCTGATGGCCGGCGAAGCGGGCATGACCGTGGTGCTGCGCACCCTGCGCGCCCACCTCGTCCCGGCCGAGGTGTTCGGCAGCACCCTCTCGCTGATCATCCTGCTGCTCCTCGCGCCGTTCCCCCTCGCCGGAGCCCTGGTCGCGCTCACACCACCGGACCTGCTCGGCCACGCCATCACCGCCTGCGCCGTCCTGCAGGCCGTCGGCCTGGCCGTGGCCTTCGCGAAACTCCGCACCCATCCGGCCACCCGCCGCCCGCTCCCCGCCTGATCTCTCCCACCCCGCCTGCCATCCCGAACAGGACCACCATGCCCGAGCCCACCGACTCCACCCAGCCGCAGCACCTTCGCCTCCGCCTGCGCGAAGTGGCCGCCCTCGACGACGAGGCGTTCGCCCACTACCTGCAGGAGCGCTTCGAGCACCTGGTGACGGCCGTGATAGCCGATGCCAGCGGCCACCTCCGCCCCGCCCAACACGACCTGCTCCACGCTTCCACTCGCCTGCACGAACTGCGTGACGCCCTCACCTTCGCCGAGGGCGACCTCCAGGTCGCCGTCGAGCGGATGACCTACCACCAGGACCCGCGCACCACCCGCACCGCCCGCCAGCTGAGGCAGGTCCGTACCGCCCGCCACCAAGTCCACCGGGAAACCGCCGCGCTGCGCCGGTCCGAAGACCGCACGCGCGAATCCGAGGAGACTCCTTCGACGGACACGGTCACCACGACCCGGGGCTGGCTCTCGCAGGCGTATCCCGTCCTCTTCGCCCAGGCTCACGCCGCCGCAGGGCTGCCCGTGCGCCCGCTGGCCAAGGACATCTTCGACACCGTCGAGGAAGGCTGGGCCGATGGCTACCTCCCCGCGCCCCGCACAGCGGAGGTCGACCGCCTGCTGTCCATGGGAGCCGTGGCCTTCCGCAGCGCTGTCGCCGATGACGCCCGCAACCAGAACGACCGCGATCCGGCACTGCGCCACCCGCTGCTGCAGCGGCGCTGGAACACGGCACTGGAGGAACTGACCAGCCTGACCGTGCCGGTGGCCCGCGCCTCCAGCTCCTCGGCCCTGGGCTCCCTGCCCAACGGGTTCGCCGACATCCCCGAACCCGACGCCTTCAAGGTCCTCAACGCGCGCCGGTTCCTGGTCGCGGCCTGGCAGCGCCGAGCCGAACACAACCGCCTGATCCACCAGTACGCGATCACGGTGACCGACCGGCGCCGCGCCGCCCCCGACCACGATCTACGGCGCCAGGCCATCGACGCGGCCCTCGACCGCCTCGTCGCCGCGCAGCCTGCCGCCGCCGCCCGCATCCTGGCCCGCCTTCGCCCGTACGCCACCGCGGACGGAAGGCTCGAGCCGGACACCTTCACCCCGGCCTTGCGCGCCCGTGCCAAGCGCGAGGTCCTCGCCGACCTCGCCGCCATCCGGAGGCTGGACACCGTGTTGCCCTCCGCGCTCCCTCCCCGGCCGGCCCTCGCCGCCCCGGCTGCCCTGACCGCCACGCTCTGACCGCACCCCCTTCGTTCGTGGAGACGCCTTTGCCTTCATCCGCCCCCCAGGCCGCCGCCACCGTGGACGGCGACGTCTACGTCACCCCCCGCTACCTCGCCGGATCGCCCGGCTACGGCGATGCCGGCTTCGCCCCCCGTCAAGCATTGGCCCCACTATCACTTCGACGAGGGCCCGCACCAGCTCGTCGTAACCAGCCCGGACCACCGCATCCGGATTGGCTGGGCCGGAGACGACTACGACCTGTGGACGATCAGCGCCGCGCCCGACGCGGTCTCCGGACCGCAGTGGACCGCGATCGTCAACCAGAACACCCCGCCCGAGCTCGTCGCCGCCCTCACCACCGCCCTCGCCCGGGACTGGGCCGACGGCCAGGACCGCTTCCTCGCGGCCCCGTCGGCGTACTGGGCCGACAGCCTGGCACCGCTGGTCGCCGCCGGCTGGCAGCGCACGGGCGCCGAGGTCGGCACCGTGGAGCTGACCGCCCCCGACAGCAACGCGGGCGTCTACATCAACCGCTCCCGCCGCGACCTGCTGGACGGGACGGAACTGTGGGCCGGCCCTCCCGGCTGGGGCACCCGCGCGGAGATCACGTTCAGCCCCCGTACGCCCTCCCACCTCATCGCGGCCACCGCGGAGGCGTTCACCGACACAACTCCCGTGGCCCGCTGGCAGCAGGGCCTCGACCGTCAGCTCGCCGCCCTCGCGCAGCTCACGCCCGTCGTACCGCCCCGTCCTCCGGTGCCGACTCCCCGCGATCTCCGCCCCCGCATTGGCGTCCGCCCGCCCGTCGCGGTCGGCAGCGTGCCGCGCTGGAGCACCGCCACCACCCCCTCCGCTGCCCTTCCCGCCCGCGGCGCTGTACGCCGCTGACCGACAACGAGGACCCCCCTTGGCCCTGTTCACCGAACAGTTCTTCGCCGACCACCTCACGCTGCCCTACCCCGAGGCCGCCGTCGTCGGCCATGCCTACTACGCCGCCCCCGCCCCAGACCTCCCGCTGCGGCTCCGCATCGACTTCGCCCCCACGATCTACGCCGACCGCTACGACGGGCTGCGACTGCAGATCGTGCACCTCGACAAAGGACCGATCGACACCGCCGTGCTGCGCTTCGCCGACCACGGCGCCTTCGACACCCGAGACCGGCGCCTCGGACACAAGCCCGGCCAGGGCGAGTACGGCACCTTCAACGACTGGAACCACAGCGAGCACCCCCCTTGGGTCGGCATCGGCGTTACCCGGCTGCGGGCCGCGATCGACCAGTACGTACGCCTGTGGATCCCCGGCGCTCCACCGGTACGGACCAGCCAGCCCCCCGCCGCCGCGGCCCGGCAAGTTCGGACCTCTGCCGCCCGGGCGCGGTGACCACCCTCCTGCCGTAAAGCCCCGCCCCTCGGCCGTCATTGGCCCATCGCGCCTACTGACTCACCGCCGCCCGCACCCGACTTCCCCTCTCCACCGACAGGACCCTCTCCTCCTTATGCGCCTTCGCCCCCCCCCCCCCCCCCCCCAGGCCGAAGGCGGCGCCCCCCACCCCGGCGGGCCCCATCAGCCCCCGACCGGCCAAGCCCCCCCCGGAAGCGCCC